>NZ_JBHUAL010000117.1:0-29636 GCF_042789775.1 Kitasatospora sp. NPDC056800
GCGGGTGCTCCGCTGTCCGGGCCGCCCGGCGCTGGTCACTCGGCGCACCGGCGATACCCCCGTCACCGCCGGTAGAAGACGCTCCGCGACCAGAAGTAGCCGACCAGCGTCAGCGCGGTGCACCAGGCGAGGGCGATCCAGGCACTGGTGCCGATACCGGTGCCCAGCAGCAGCCCGCGCAGGGTCTCGATCATGGGCGTGAAGGGCTGGTACTCGGCGAACCAGCGCAGCGCCGTGGGCATGGAGTCCGTCGGCACGATGGCGCTGCCGATGAAGGGCAGGAACTGCAGCGGCATCGGCATGTTGCTGGCGCTCTCGACCGTCTTGGCCACCAGGCCGATGCCGGCCGATATCCAGGTCAGGGCGATGGTGAGGAAGAGCAGCAGCCCGGCCGCGGCCAGCCACTCCACCGGTCCGGCGTTGGGCCGGAAGCCCATCGCGAGGGCCGTGCCGACCACCAGCACCAGCCCGATCATGGTCTGGATGACGCTGCCGACCACGTGCCCCGCCAGGAAGGCGGAGCGCGATATCGCCATCGTGCGGAAGCGGTTGACGATGCCCTCGGTCATGTCGGTGCAGATGCCGATCGCGGTGACCAGCGCCCCGGACGTGGCCGCCATCAGCACGATGCCGGGCGTGACGTAGTCGATGTAGTGGCCGCCGCCGATGCCGGCGCCCAGCGTGCTGCCGTAGGCGTAGTTGAAGAGCAGCAGCATCATGACCGGCGTCACCACGACCGCGAAGGTCAGGGACGGGTACCGCAGCGCGTGCTTGAGGTTGCGGCGCAGCATGGTCAGCGAGTCGCCGAGCGCGTGGCCGGCGGTACTGGTGGCCATACGCGTGGCCGTGTGCGTGGCCGTGCTCATCGCGAGCCCTCCCCGGTCAGTTGGAGGAACACGTCGTCCAGGTCGGCCGTCTCCACGACCAGTGACTCGGCCTGCACGGACGCGTTGTCGAGGGCGTCCAGCACGGCCTTCACCGTGAGGACGGAGTTGTCCCCCGGGATCTCCAGCCGCAGCGCCTCGGTGTCGGCCGTGGCGTACGGGAACAGGACGGCGGCGGCGGCCAGCGAGCCGGCGTCGGTGAACCGGAGCCGGATCCGCCCGCCGGGGGCGTACCGCTTCAGCTCCTCGGCCGTGCCCTCGGCGACGATCCGGCCGCCGTCCAGGACGGCTATCCGGTCGGCGAGTTGGTCGGCCTCCTCCAGGTACTGGGTGGTGAGGAAGATCGTCACCCCGTGGTCGGCGACCAGGCTCCGGATGATCTCCCACATGGTGCGCCGGCTGCGCGGGTCCAGCCCAGTGGTCGGCTCGTCCAGGAAGATCACCCTCGGGTCCCCGACCAGGGTCATCGCGAGGTCGAGCTTGCGCCGCATGCCGCCGGAGAAGGTGGCGACGGCCTCGCGGGAGGCCTCGGTGAGGTCGAAGCGCCGCAGCAGCTCCTCGGCCCGCCTCCGCCCCTCCCGACGGCGGAGGTGGTTGAGGTCGGCCATCAGCAGCAGGTTCTCCTCGGCGGTGAGCAGGTTGTCCACCGCGGAGAACTGGCCCGTCACCCCGATCGCCTTCCGCACCCCGTCGGCCTCGCGTTCCACGTCGTGCCCGGCCACCCGGGCCGAGCCGCCGTCGGCGGGGATCAGGGTGGAGAGGATCTGCACGGTGGTGGTCTTGCCGGCGCCGTTGGGCCCGAGCAGGGCGAACACGCTGCCCGCCGGAATCTCCAGGTCGATGCCCCGCAGGACCGCCTTGTCCCCGTAGGACTTGGTGAGCCCCGTCGCCGAGACCGCCGGGAGCGAACGGACCGCCACGTCCGCCGGGGCCGCCGTGGTCGCCGCCATCACGCCCGCCGGACGATGACGTTGCCGACCTGGGTGCGGCCGCGGACCTCGACCGTCTCCACGGCGTCGCCCGGGCCCTTGGTGGGGCCGAGGTCGTTGCGGACGCCGCCGACCTTGCTGTGCACGTCGAGCCAGGCCGCCGTGCCCTCCGCGATGCCGACCTCCACGTCCCCCACGCTGGTCTGCAGGGTGACCTGGCCGCGGACCACCCGGCCGACCCGGATGTGGCCGTGCGCCGACTTGGCGGTCACGTTCCCCTCGGCCTGGCCGACGTGGATCCGCCCGTTGGAGGCGTTGGCGTGCAACTCGCCGCGGACCTCGTCGATCTCGGTGTCGCCGCTGCTGTTCTTGACCGTCAGCCGGCCGCCGACGGAGCCGATCTCGATCCGGCCGGCTCCGGAGACCTCGGCGTCCCAGGCCGTCCCGCCGAGCCGGATGTCCCCGAAGCCGCTGTCGAGCCGGGCGCTGTCGGCGTGCTCGACCTGGATCCGGCCGAGCGAGGTCTTCAGCCGGCAGGCGCCGAGCGCCCCCTCGGTGACGAACTCGGCCATCGGGGACTCGCTGTGGACCTCGGAGCCGACCGGCAGCTCGACCAGGATCTCGACCGCGCCCTTCTTGCCGCTGAAGACGGAGCGCTGCTTGGGGGCCTTGATGCCGAGCCGGCCACCCGAGAAGTCGACCTGGGTCTGCTCGGCGGCCTTGACGTCCGCCTCCTTGGCCGGGTTGGCGGGCCGGACCTCGACCACGGCGTCGGTGCGCTTGCTCGCCTTGATCCAGACCGAGCCGATGTCGAACTCGAGGATGGCGGAGATCGGTCCGTCGGTCTCGTACGTAGGCATGGCTGTCCCGTCCTCTTGACTCGTGTGGGTGTCCCCGCTGGTCGGAGCGGGGGTGACGTCGAAGGTGCAGAAGGTGGTGCGGGAGGTGCTGCGGGCGCTACGGAGCTGTCAGTGGACCCAGCCGGTGAAGCCCTGGCCGCCCATGCTGCGCGGGACCCGGCTGCCCGGGTCGGCGACCGGTCGGCGGGCCGGCTCACCGCCCTCCAGGGCGCCGGCCAGGGCCCGGACCAGCCAGGCGTTGAGCGAGAGGCCGGCCTCGACGGCGGCCTCCTCCGCCCGGGCCTTGAGGTGGGCGGGCAGCCGGAGGTTGATCCGGGCGGTGCCCGTCTCGTCCGACTCCGACGACACCGGAGGCACCACCGGTGGCGCCACGGGCGGCACGACTGGTGCCACCGGCGCCGACGGTGGTGCCATATCGCCGTGGAAGGCGTCCGATCCGGGCGGCGCCGTCACCACGAACTCCGGGTCGAGTCCGCGCAGGCGCACGTCCACCGAGCCGGGGGCGAGGTCGCGGGTGACTTCTCCCATGGCCGCCGACAGCGCGTTGAGCAGGGTGAGCCGCACGGCCGACTCCAGCGGGAGCGTCAGCCGCTCGGCCAGCGCGCGGGCTTCGTCCCCGCCGGTGGCGGCGGCCACCGCGAGCTCGTTCCGGAGGTTTTCCACATATGGCGTGAGGTCCATGGCCGTAAGCATGGCACAGCGGTGGCGCCATGTCGAGCATTTATGGCACCACTGTGGCGCCATCACCCGAACGGCTGTGGCGCCGACCCGCACCGGAACACGGAACCGCCCCGTCGACCCCCGGGAACGAGGGGGTCGACGGGGCGGTTCACCAGGGGAAACGCGGACCGCGGGAAGGTCAGGCCTGCTGCCAGCCCGCCAGGTAGGCGTCGATCTCCCCGGTCAGCCGGGTCTTGCCCGCCCCGTCCAGGAAGGAGGCCTCGACGGCGTTGCGGGCCAGCCCCGCCACCCCGGCCTCGTCCAGGCCCAGCAGCCGCGCCGCCACCGCGTACTCGGTGTTGAGGTCGGTGCCGAACATCGGCGGGTCGTCGCTGTTGACCGTCACCAGCAGCCCGGCGTCCACCATCCGCTTGATCGGGTGGTCCTCGATCCGCTCCACGGCCCGGGTGGCGATGTTGGAGGTCGGGCAGACCTCCAGCGGGATGCGGTGCTCGCCCAGGTAGTCGAGCAGCGCCGGGTCCTTCACCGCCTGGGTGCCGTGCCCGATGCGCTCGGCGCCGAGCATCCGGATCGCGTCCCAGACCGTCTCCGGCCCGGTGGTCTCGCCCGCGTGCGGCACGCTGTGCAGGCCGGCCGCCCGGGCCCGGTCGAAGTACGGCTTGAACTGCGGGCGCGGCACGCCGATCTCCGGGCCGCCCAGGCCGAAGCTGACCAGGCCCTCGGGGCCCAGCTCGGTGGCCAGCCGGGCGGTCTCCTCGGCGGACCGCAGCCCGGCCTCGCCCGGGATGTCGAAGCACCAGCGCAGCACCACGCCGAGCTCCTTCTCGGCGCGCAGCCGGGCGTCCTCGATCGCCTCCATGAAGGCGACCTCGGGGATGCCCCGGCGGACCGAGGAGTACGGGGTGATGGTCAGCTCGGCGTACCGGATGTTCTGCCGGGCCATGTCCTCGGCCACGCCGTAGGTGAGCGCGCGGACGTCCTCGGCGTCCCGGACCAGGTCCACCACGCTGAGGTAGACCTCGATGAAGTGCGCGAAGTCGGTGAAGGTGAAGTACTCGGCGAGCGCCGCCGGGTCGGTCGGCACCTTGGAGTTCCCGGCGTACCGGGCGGCCAGCTCCGCGACGACGCGCGGCGAGGCCGAGCCGACGTGGTGGACGTGCAGCTCCGCCTTGGGCATCCCGGCGATGAACGCCTCGATGCTCCGGTCGGTGGAGCCGATCCGGCTGGTGTGGGGGACGATCCGACTTCCGTCCGGCTGGACCACGGTGGTTCCCTTCTTCCTTCTCCGTGCTTCTACGCGCGTATCGCGAAGTTCGGCCCAGGATAGGCCCACGCCGGGGGCGCCGTCCCCGGATCACCCCCCGAGCGCGACCGCCACGGTGTGGATCAGCAGCCCGGCCAGGGCGCCGACCACGGTGCCGTTGATCCGGATGAACTGGAGGTCGCGGCCGACGTTGGCCTCGATCTTGCGGGAGGCGTCGTCGGCGTCCCAGCCCGCCACCGTCTCGGAGATCAGCGAGGTGATCTCGGTGCGGTAGGTGTCGACCAGGTACTGGGCGGCGTCCTGGAGCCAGCCGTCCACCTTGGCCTGGAGCTTGGGGTCGGTGGCCAGGCGCTCGCCGAAGCGCCGCACGCCGTCGCGGATGCGCCGGCGCAGCTCGCTGTCCTCGTCCTCGGCCGCGCCCATCACCAGGGTGCGCACGGCCGCCCAGGTGGAGTTGATCAGGTCCTGCACCTCGGGGCGGGCCAGCAGCTCGCCCTTGGCCCGCTCGACCCGGGCGATGGTCTCCGGGTCGGTCTGCAGCTCGGTCGCGAAGTCGGCGAGGAAGTTGTCGATCGCGCCGCGGGCCGGGTGGTCCGGGTCGTCCCGGATCTCGGTGACGAACCGCATCAGCTCCTTGTAGACCCGCTCGCCGACCTGGTGGTCGATGAACCTGGGCGTCCAGCCCGGGGTCTTCTGGGTGACCTTCTGGACCACCTCCTCGTGGTTGGTGGTCAGCCAGCCGTGCGCCCGGACGGCGACCAGGTCCACCACCCCGTGGTGCCCGCCGTCCGCGACCACCTTGCCGAGCATCCGGCCCATCGGCTCCGCCACCGAGGTGGCCGCGGCCCGCCTGGTCACCGCCTCGGCGACCACCGCCCGCACGTCGTCGTCGCGGAGCACCGCGAGCAGGCCGCGCAGCGCCGCCGAGGCCTCCTTGGTGACCCGCTCGGCGCTGCCCGGCGCGGCCAGCCACTCCCCCAGCCGGCGGCCGATGCCGAGCGCCGCCAGGCGGCCGCGGACCACGTGGCCGGAGAGGAAGTTCTCGCCGACGAAGTCGCCGAGCGAGCGGCCGAAGGCGTCCTTCTTGGTCGGGATGATCGCGGTGTGCGGGATCGGCAGGCCGAACGGCCGGCGGAACAGCGCGGTCACCGCGAACCAGTCGGCCAGCGCGCCGACCATGCCCGCTTCGGCGGCGGCCGCCACGTACCCGGCCCAGGGGCCGGCGCCGGCCGCCTTGGCCCAGGTGGCCAGGGCGAAGACCAGGGTCGCGAAGGCCAGCAGGCCGGTCGCGATGGTCTTCATCCGGCGGACGCCGCGTCTCTTCTCCTCGTCGGCCGCGGTGAACCGGACTCCGGGGCCGGTCCCGCTGAAGGCATCGTCACTCACCCCGCCAGTCTGCCCGTTGCCCGGCGCGGACGGGGGCGCGCATCGCGATCACGCGCCCCGGGGGCCTCACGGGGCCGGGCGAGGAGGGGCCTCACTCCCCGCCCAGCACCATCCGCCGCACCTCCGCGCCCGCCCAGCGCTTCGGGTCCGTGCACCGCCGCCCGTCCAGCAGCACCCGCACCCCCGGCAGGTCCACCGGCGCCAGGTCCCGGTACTCCGGGTGGTCCGCCTGCAGCACCGCCGCCACCACCGGCTCCCCGCCGTACGGCGGCAGCCCGAGCGCCGCCAGCTCCTCCGCCTCGTACAGCGGGTCGCTGACGTACGGCCGCGCGCCCGCCGACCGCACCGCCTCGACCAGCGGGAACACCCCGGAGTACGCCGTCTCCTTGACCCCGCCCCGGTACGAGGCGCCGAGCACCAGCACGCCCTGCCCGGCGATCCCGCCCGGCACCGCGCCCGCCAGCACGCCCACCGCGTACCCCGGCACCGCCAGGTTGGCCTCGCGCGCCGCCCGGACCACCGTCGCCCCCGGGTCGTTCCACAGGTACAGCCGCGGGTACACCGGGATGCAGTGCCCGCCGACCGCGATGCCCGGCCGGTGCAGGTGGCTGTACGGCTGCGAGTTGCAGGCGTCGGCGATCTCCGCGAAGTCCACCCCGACCTCGTCCGCGTAGCGGGCGAACTGGTTGGCCAGCGCGATGTTCACGTCCCGGTACGTGGTCTCGGCGAGCTTGCTGAACTCGGCCGCCTCCACCGAGGCCAGCTCCCAGACGCCGTTGGGCCGGGGCAGGTCGGGGCGCGGGTCGAAGTCCAGCACCGCCCGGTAGAACTCGGCGCCGCGCCGGGTGGAGGACGCGTCCAGGCCGCCGACCAGCTTGGGGTAGCGCCGCAGGTCCGCGAAGACCCGTCCGGTGCGGACCCGCTCCGGACTGAACACCAGCGCGAAGTCCGTCCCGGCCGCGAGCCCCGACCGGGCCGACAGCCGCGGCGCCCAGCGCTCCCTGGTGGTGCCGACCGGCAGGGTGGTCTCGTAGCTGACCAGGGTGCCCCGGCGCAGCCCGGCCGCGACGGCGTCGGTGGCCGCGTCCAGCAGGGCGAAGTCCGGGCTGCCGTCGGCGGCGGTGACCAGCGGGACGACCACGACGACGGCCTCGGCCCGGGCGACCGCGGCCGCGGTGTCGGTGGTGGCCCGCAGCAGGCCCTCGGCGACGACCCGCTTGAGCGCCTGGTCCAGGCCCGCCTCCCGGGGGAACGGCGGCACGCCCCGGTTGACGCTGTCCACCACGCCCGGCGCGATGTCCGCGCCGGTCACCCGGTGGCCCTTCAGCGCGAACTGCACCGCCAGTGGCAGGCCCAGCTTGCCCAGCCCGACCACGCAGACGTCCAGGCTCATCCCCGTCCTCCGTTCACCGAGTCGGCCAGCCGGCGCCACGCCGGGTTCCTCCGCAGCCCGCGCCGCACCTGCTCCGGGACGAGACCGCGCCACAGCTGCCGCGCCAGGTCCAGCGGCCCGGCGGCCGCCTCGACCTCCGCCTCCGCCGCCTCCTCGCGCAGCAGGAACAACTCGTCCGGCAGACCGAGCCGGGCGTCCCGGAACGCCGGGTAGCCCGCGTACTGCCGCCGTCCGTCCACCACCACCGGCGGATCGCCGTGCGCCGCCTCGTAGCGGACCTGGTCGCGCAGCGCCTCCGGCCGTACCGCGCAGGCGAGTTCGAGCCGCACCCGCTCGGCGACCGGCAGCCGGTGGTACACCTCGCGGGCACCGAACCGCTCGACCAGCCGGGCGGTCTCGACGCACACCCGCTCCTGCATGTCCGCGGTCAGCAGCAGGAAGCCCTCCCGCAGCAGCCGCGGCACGTCCCAGCCGAAGCTGCGGGCCCGGATGGCGTCCAACTCCTCGCCCGGCTCGGCCAGTTCGACGGCCACCTGCTGCAGCGCGGCGATCCCGCGCAGCCGGTCCAGCACCCCGGCCCGCTCGGTGACGTTGCCCCGGTCCTCGCGCAGCACCAGGAAGTAGCAGTCGTAGGAGGCGAGGACGGACACCCTGGCCGCCCGCAGGCAGGCCTCCAGGGTGAACGGCTGGTCCGAGAAGACCTTCAACCCCTCGTCGCGGCGCAGCCCGTGGCGCCGGACGAGGTCGAGCCGGAACAGCTTGGTGTCGGCCAGCGCCCAGGCCAGCGCGGAGTCGGCGAAGCCCACCGACTCGGCGTCGGCGTGGAAGATCCCCTGCGGCACCAGCCGCCCGTTCACCCCGACCTGCTTGGGCACCACCACGTCCGAGCCCCAGGCGTCGGCGGCCGTGACCAGCCGCTCCAGCGCCTCCTCGCCGAGCCAGTCGTCCGCGCCGAGGAACAGCACGTAGCGGCCGCGGGCCAGCTCCAGGCCGCGGTTGGTCGGACCGGCCGGGCCGCCCGAGTTGGACTGGTGCACCACCGTGAACAGCCCGGGGTGGCGGGCGGCGTACTCGTCCAGCAGCTCCCCGCCGCCGTCCGTGGAGCCGTCGTCCACCGCCACCACCTCCAGCCGCCCCGGCGCCAGGGACTGCCCGACCAGCGAGTCCAGGCAGGCGGTGAGGTACGGCATGGTGTTGTAGACCGCGACCACCACGGTCACGTCGGGTACGGCCATCGGGTGGCGGGCCTCCGGTTCCGGACATCGGCGAGTGATGCCGGGTCAACTCACGGTGGGGGCCGGGGGTCACGACGATCACCCACACCGGTGACGCGGAACCGAACGCACCCCCGGCCGTCGCACGGGTGAGCGACGGCCGGGAAGGCGAACCAGGACCCGGCACCCGTCAGCCGATCGCGACCTCCGCGTACATCCGGGCGATCACGTCCTCGATGGCCGGCTCGCGCACCGACAGGTCCACCAGCGGGTAGCGCGCGGCGACCGCCGCCACGATCGGCGCGGCGCTCTCCTGGGCCGGGAAGGCCAGCCACTGGCGCGACCCCTCGACCCGGGTGACCCGGGCCCCGGGCACCTCGACCGGGTGCCCGAGCTCCTGCGCGAGGTCCACCACCAGCGTCCGCTCGCTGCGGCCGGTGGCGTGCAGCCCCTCCAGCCCGCCGTCGTACACCAGCCGGCCGTGGTCGATCACCATCACCCGGCCGCAGAGCTGCTCGATGTCGGTCAGGTCGTGGGTGGTGAGCAGCACGGTGGTGCCCCGGTCCCGGTTGACCTCGCGCAGGAACTCCCGCACCCGGCCCTTGCTGACCACGTCCAGGCCGATGGTCGGCTCGTCCAGGTAGAGCACCCGGGGGTCGTGCAGCAGCGCCGCCGCGAGGTCGCCGCGCATCCGCTGGCCGAGCGAGAGCTGGCGCACCGGGGTGTCCAACAGCCCGCCGAGGTCGAGCAGTTCGACGCAGCGGTCGAGGTTCTCGCGGTACCGGGCGTCGGGGATCCGGTAGATCCGGCGGGCGAGCTCGAAGGAGTCGCGCAGCGGCAGGTCCCACCAGAGGGTGGTGCGCTGGCCGAAGACGACGCCGATCCGGCGGGCCAGCGCGACGCGCTCCCGGGCCGGGTCGACCCCGGCCACCCGCAGCCGTCCGGAGCTGGGGACGAGGATGCCGGTGAGCATCTTGATGGTGGTGGACTTGCCGGCCCCGTTGGGCCCGATGTAGCCGACGCACTCGCCGGCCTCGACGGTGAAGCCGAGCCCGTCCACCGCGCGGACCTCGCGCCTGGCCCGGCTGAACCGGCCGGTGCGGGTCCGCACGGTGAAGGTGCGGTGGACGTCCTGCAGTTCGATCAGTGCCATGGGGTTCCTCACGAAGCGAAGCGAAGCGAAGCGGCGGGGGTTCAGCTGCCGGTGCCGCGGTAGGCGCGCAGCCCGGCCCGCCAGGCGAGTCCGGCGGCGAGGACGCAGACCGCGGCGGCGACCGGGGAGGCGAACTGGAAGGCGGTGGGCAGGCCGAGCGGGTCGGGCCGGTCGAGGATGCGCAGCGTGGGCAGCCAGTTGACGAAGGCCAGCGGGACGCCGAAGACCACCGCGGCGACCAGCTCCTTGGCGAAGATCGTCGGCGGGTAGTGCAGCAGGGTCGCGCCGCCGTAGGTGAAGGAGTTCTGGATCTCCTTGGACTCGCCCCACCAGAACTGGACGGTGGCGCCGCCGACGTAGACCGCGCCGAAGATGACGGTGCCGCAGAGCAGCAGGACGGGCACCAGCAGCACCCGGTCCCAGGTCCAGTGCACGTCCAGGGCGGTCAGCGACCAGACCAGCACGGCGACGGCCTGGAGCGGGCGGCCGAGCCGGCGCAGCGTGAAGCGTTCCGCGCACAGCTGGGAGAGCGCGGGCGCGGGCCGGATCAGCATGGTGTCCAGCGAGCCGCTCCGGATCCGCGCGCCCAGGCCCTCGGCCGAGCCGACCAGCAGGTTGGCCGTGCCGAGCGAGAAGGCCGCGGTGGCGTAGAGGAAGGCGGTCTCCGGCAGGCTCCAGCCGCCGAGCCGGTCGGTGTGCCGGAACATGATCACCAGCACCACGAAGTCGAGGGAGTGGGTGACCAGGCTGGCCACCAGGTTCAGGGCGAAGGAGGCCCGGTAGGCCATCATCGAGCGCATCCACATCCGGGCGCAGAGCCACCAGGAGCGCAGCGCCCAGGCGGTGCGGGGCCCGAGGGAGTCGCGGGGCCCGAGGGGCTCCCGTACGAGCTGCTCAGCCACCCTGCACCACCACCCTGCGGGTGGCCAGCCACTGGGCGCCCCGCCCGGCGGCGAGCAGCACCGCCGCCCAGCCGAGCTGGAAGCCGAGCGCCCCGAGCAGCGCGGCGCCGCCGGTCCGCTCCAGGAAGACGTCGGTGGGGACGTTCACCAGCGCCGACCAGGGCAGCACCCGGCCGAGGTCGCCGAGCCAGCCGGGGAACAGCGCGACCGGCAGCAGCATCCCGGAGAAGAACATCGAGACCACCAGCATCACCGAGCGCACCCCCTCCGAGTCGTGCAGCCAGAAGCCGGTGATCGAGACCAGGAAGCGCAGCCCGAAGCTGACGATCACCGCGAGCAGCGCGGAGAGCAGGAAGAACGCCCAGGTCAGCGGGTGTTCGGGCAGCCGGATGCGGAACACCAGCGCGCCGATCAGCATCGGCACGGTGCCGCGCACCAGCGCCTGGAAGCCGGCCCGGCCGAGGTCGGAGGCCAGCCACCAGCCCTGGAAGTCGACCGGGCGGTAGAGGTCGACGGCGATGTCGCCGCTGCGGAAGCGGTCCTGGAGGTCGTCCTGGAAGCCGCCGCCCCACACCGCGACGGTGACCAGCAGGCTCTGGCTGACCCAGATGTACGTGACGGCCTGGCTCTGGTCGTAGCCGCCGAGGCCGGGGCGGGCCTGCCAGAGGGCGAGGAAGGAGGAGGCCAGGATGATGCCGAAGACGGTGTTGGTGAAGGTGCCGGCCACGGTGGCGGCCCGGTAGGTGGAGTAGCGGCGGAAGGCGCCGCGGGCGACGGCGGCGTAGAGCATATTGTCTCCTTGTCGACAAATATGGGCAGAGGGAGGCGCCCCTCGACATCCGCGCACGCCCCAGCGGCTCCGACCGGCCGTACCCGGGGGGTGCCGGGCCTGGCGGGCGGAGCTGCGGAAGTCGGTGCGCCGGAAAGCCGGTGCACTGGAAGGCCAGTGCACCGAAAAGTCGGTGCGCTATGCGGTTTTCACCTTTCACCGTACCTCCGGCCCGCACCACCCGCACCCGGTTTTTCCGACCTGAGCCGACGTCAAATAGCAGATAATCTCGGCATGACCTTGAGCACCCGCCGCCAGGCCAAACGGGCCGCCCGCCGCGAGGCCCGCCGCGCCCTCCCGCTCTGGCGCCGGCTCCTGCCCACCTGGCGGATCACCCTCGGCACCCTCACCGCGCTGCTCCTGCTCGCCGCCGGCGGCTTCGCCGTGCTCTACGTCATCGTCCCGGTGCCCGACCCCAACGCCCACGCCGTCGCCCAGAACAACATCTACCTCTACGCCGACGGCACCACCGAGATCGCCCGCACCGGCGCCGTCAACCGCACCGACGTCACCATCGACCAGATCCCGCTCCCGACCCAGCAGGCCGTCGTCTCCGCCGAGGACCGCACCTTCTACCAGAACCGCGGCATCGACCTGAAGGGCATGCTCCGGGCCGGCTGGAACACCCTGCTCGGCAAGGGCATGCAGGGCGGCTCCACCATCACCCAGCAGTACGTCAAGAACTACTACCTCACCCAGGACCGCACCATCGAGCGCAAGGGCCGCGAACTGCTCATCGCCCTCAAGGTCGACCAGCAGCGCGACAAGCGCGAGATCCTCGCCGGCTACCTCAACAGCAGCTACTTCGGCCGCGGCGCCTACGGCATCCAGAGCGCCGCCCACGCCTACTACGGCGTCGACGTCTCCCAGCTCACCCTCGGCCAGGGCGCCTACCTCGCCTCCCTGCTCCAGGCCCCCAGCCTCTACGACGTCAAGACCGCCACCCCCGCCAACCGCGAGAAGGCCGTCGCCCGCTGGAACTACGCCCTCGACGGCATGGTCCAACTCGGCTTCCTCACCCTCGCCGACCGCGCCGCCACCACCTTCCCCGACCCGATCGACCCCCAGCCCGCCACCGGCCTGGCCGGCCAGGCCGGCTACCTGGTCGGCGTCGCCGACGACTACCTCGTCTCCTCCGGCACCATCGACGCCGCCACCCTCAAGGCCGGCGGCTGGCGCATCACCACCACCTTCGACAAGCCCCGGCAGGACGCCTTCGCCAAGGCCGTCCAGGAGCAGCTCACCGGCGAACTCGACCCCCAGGCCCGCCCCACCACCGACACCGACGTCCGGGTCGCCGGCGCCTCCGTCGAACCCGCCACCGGCCGGGTCGTCGCCGTCTACGGCGGCCCCGACTACGCCAAGCAGCCCTACAACGACGCGCTGCGCCAGGACAACCAGATCGGCTCCACCTTCAAGCCCATCGACCTCGCCGCCGGCCTGGTTGCCCAGCACGACCTCGACGGCCGCCCGATCACCACCGAGTCCCGCTACGACGGCACCAGCGAACGCCCCGTCACCGGCGGCCCCACCCCCTACGCCCCGCCCAACGAGGACGGCGTCGACTACGGCAACATCACCCTGCGCTACGCCATGGTGAAGTCCGTCAACTCCGTGTACGCCCAGGAGGGCGTGGACGCCGGACTCGCCCGCGTCCGGGAGACCGCCGTCAGACTCGGCATCCCCGACAGCGTCCGCGGCATGGACCCGGCCAACACCTCGATGACCCTCGGCACCGCCACCCCCAGCGCCCTCGACCTGGCCGGCGCCTACGCCACCCTCGCCGACCACGGCCAGGCGCACACCCCCTGGTCCGTCCTCAAACTCGAACGCGTCAACCCCGGCGGCGCCGTCGACGTCCCCAAGATGCCCGAGCACAACCCCACCGACGCCCTCGACCGGGAGATCGCCGACTCCGTCACCGACGTGCTGCGCGACGTCATCAGCCCGCGCGGCACCGGCGCCGCCGCCCTCGACCTCGGCCGCCCCGCCGCCGGCAAGACCGGCACCACCGACTCCAACCTCTCCGCCTGGTTCGCCGGCTACACCCCCGAACTCGCCACCACTGTCGGCCTGTTCCGGGAGAACCCGAAGACCCACGCCAAGGAACCGCTGGCCGGCACCGCCGGACTCAGCCGGATCAACGGCGGCGCCTTCCCCACCCGGATCTGGACCGCCTACACCGCCGCCGCCCTCGACGGCACCCCCACCCAGGACTTCGACCTCCGGACCGGACACGGCGCCACCACCGCCACCCCCTGGCCCGGCGTGTCCGCCAGCGGCAGCCCCAGCGCCACCACCCCGACCACCGCCCCGGCCGCCGGCGGCGAACCCGCCACCACCGACCCGGCCCCCGGCACGCCCGCCGGCCACACGCCCAGCGCCCCCGCCGCCACCGGCCAGCCCCCCACCGGCCCCAACACCCCCAGCCCGCAGGCCACCAGGCCGACGACCACCGACCCGGAGCAGCCCAGCCCCACCCCGAAGCCCACCCTGGTCCAGCCGACCCGCCCCACGGCCCTGCCCAGCGCCACCGGCGGCCCCGCGAGCCACCCGGTACCGCCGCCGCCCCCGACGCCCTGAGCCCCCGATCGGCTCCCGGTCAGCCCCTGAGCTCCTTCTCCAGCGGGGTGCGGAACCGCGGCGTCACCCGCACCCCGCCCAGCCAGCCCGCCAAGCGCTCCGCCTCCGCCGCGACCGCCCGCTCCGCCTCCGCCCCGGCCCCCCGGAACAACCGCCACACCACCTCGCCGTCCGCGCGCTGCGTCCAGCCGCCCACCACCTCGCCGCACCACCACACCGTCGGCCCGGCGTTGCCCGCCCGGTCGAACAGCGCCGGCACGTCCTCCGGCCGCAGGTACCAGTCCCGCCCGCGCCAGCCCATCACCGCCGGGTCCAGCGCGGGCAGCAGCGCCGCCCACGGCTCCGGCTCCGCCACCGGCCCCTCGTCCCCCGGCAGCACCAGGGCCGGCGCCCCGTCGGCCAACGCCACGTCCAGCGCCCCGAGATCGGCCAGCGCCCGGCGGACGTCCCCCAGCGTCCAACCCGTCCACCACTTCACGTCCTCGACCGTCGCCGGCCCGTACGCCGCCAGCCAGCGCCGCACCACCTCGGCCTTCGCCTCCCGCACCGGCACCTCCGGCCACTGCGGCACCAGCGCCCACGGGTAGCTGCTGCTCAGCCACGACCCGCGCGGACGGCAGCGGCGCACGTGCCCGTCCGAGGCCAGCAGCCGCAGCAGCCGGCTGCCCACGCTCTGCCGCGCCTCGTACGCCTTGCCCGCCGACATCAGCATCGTCTCGCGCAACTGCGGTACGTCCTCGGAGAGTTCCTTGGTCGTCGCCTCGCCGCGCCCGGCCAGCGCGGCCAGCACCTCGCGCTCCGCCTCCGCCAGCCGGGCCTCGTCCCAGCCCTCGGCGTGGTCCCGCAGGTGCTTCAGCAGCGTCGCCCGCTCCTTCGCCGCGATCGCCCGTGCCGCCGCCGAACTCACGTACGGGGCCAGGCCCTCCGTCACCGCGAAGATCGTCCGCCGCATCGACAGCAGCTTCACCAGCGAGACGTCCTCGTACAGCGCCCGGTCCACCTCCGCCGCCGAGGGCTCGGCCAGCCGCGCGCAGGCCGACAGGTACACCGTGGCCGCGTCCGTCGCGTGCAGCCCGACCACCGCGTCGGCCACGTCCTCCACCCGCGCCGCCCGCACCGACGGCGCCAGCAGCTGACGCCGCCCCAGCCTGGCCCGACGCTCCCCGTCCCCGATCACCGGCACACTCATGCCGGGACCCTAGCGCGCGGCACCGACAACGCCCCCGATCCCCGCGGCGGACCGCCATGTCGCGGACCCCCGCCGCGAAAGCACGGTGCCCCCGACCCGGGTCGGGGGCACCTCAGGGCACGGAGCGGATCAGACCGTCACAGGTACAGCCCGGTCGAGCCCTCCGTGTCGCCGAAGCGGGTGGCGGCGACGGCGTGCAGGTCGCGCTCGCGCAGCAGCACGTAGGTGGCGCCGCGGACCTCGACCTCCAGCTTGTCCTCCGGGTCGTACAGCACCCGGTCGCCGGGCTCCACCGAGCGCACGCTCTGGCCCACCGCGACGGCCTCCGCCCAGGTACAGCGCTTGGACAGCTCCGCCGTGGCCGGGATCAGGATGCCGCCGGTCGAACGGCGCTCGCCCTCGCCGCCCTCGATCCGCACCAGCACGCGGTCGTGCAGCATCCGGATCGGCAGCTTCTCGCCGAGCCGGTCGTGGCGGGCGGGCTCCTGCGCGTCGTCGGAGCGCGTCGGTTCGTGGTTCGTACTCACGGTCCCGAAGGTACCTCCCCCGGGCGCGGGGCGTGACGCTGGCCCGGTATCCGGAAGGCCCGGCAGGCGGAGCGCCGGGCGCGCGGAAGCCCGGGCACGCGAAAGGCCGGGCACCCGTCGCGCCCGGCCCCGCCGTCCCGCTGTGCGCTCAGCCCTTGCGGCGCTTGCGCGCCGAGGCGACCAGCAGCACCAGGCCCACGCCGACCAGCGCGGCCGGGACGATCCGCTCGCGGCGCGGCTGCCCCTTCTCGTCCACGAACTGCGCCCGGACCTTCTCCACCACGCCGCTGGCGGCCACGTACGCCCGGGCGGTCTTCTCCTCGACGGCGGCCACCGCCTTGGCCTTGACCTGGGCGGTCACCGTGCTCGGGTGGACGCGGACGGCCAGCTCGTCCAGGGTCGACGCCAGCCGGTCACGCGTCCGCTCGATGTCCGCCTCGATCTGGGCGGTCGTCCGCGCCGACTTGTCCTGCGTGCTCGCCTCGCCCACTCGGGCCACCCCATTCACTCGCCGATGTTGTTCCATCCGATCCCTGCGATCGGTGCGACTGACCCAGTGTGTCAGCTGCCGCACACGGTCGCGCGGCCCCACCCACCATCGGAGGTAAGTTTGCCGTGGTACGACCGCCCGTCCCAGCATCCAGGAGAGTACGACCGTGAGTGAGCGTCTCCAGCCCGGCGACACCGCGCCCGCCTTCAGCCTGTCCGACGCCGACGGCAACCAGGTGTCCCTCGCCGACCACGCGGGCCGCAAGGTCATCGTCTACTTCTACCCCGCCGCCCTGACGCCCGGCTGCACCAAGCAGGCCTGCGACTTCACCGACAACCTGGAGGTCCTCGCGGACGCCGGCTACGACGTCATCGGCATCTCCCCGGACAAGCCGGAGAAGCTCGGCAAGTTCCGCGAGGCCGAGAACCTCAAGGTCACCCTGCTGTCCGACCCGGACAAGGAGGTGCTGGAGGCGTACGCCGCCTTCGGCGAGAAGCAGAACTACGGCCGCACCTACCTGGGCGTCATCCGCTCCACCATCGTCGTGGACGAGCACGGCAAGGTCGAGCACGCGTTCTACAACGTGCGGGCCACCGGCCACGTCGCCAAGCTGCTGCGCGACCTCAAGGTCGGCGCGTAAGCGTCGGCGCGTAAGCACGGCCGGAATGACGAAGCGGTGGCGGCACACCCCCCGACCGGGTGCACCGCCACCGCCGTCCTCACCTCAGCGGACCGCCCTGATCAGCAGGTCCCGAGGTCGCTCCAGACGCCCCACGAGCCGCTGGCCGCGGGGTCGTCGCCCTTGGTCCACCACTTGTTCTGGTAGTAGTGGCCCTTCCACGAGACCTTGGTGGGCGTCGCGTAGGTGGTGCCGGCGTCCCAGCTCGGGGCGGCCGCGCAGGTGCCCGAGGTCGGGGTCGCGGTCGGCGTCGGCGTCCCGGTCGGGGTGGCCGTCGGCGTGCCGGTCGGCGTGCCCGTGGGGGTCGGCGTCGGGGTGGCCGTCTGCGACGGCGTCGGGGTCGGGGTCGGCGTGCCGCCGTCCACCGCGCCGCGGGTCAGGTCGCCCTTGATCCCGTACAGCGTGCCGCCCACGTTGACCGTCCAGTTCGACGGCGTGGACACCGGCAGGTAGTAGACGAAGTCCATGTCGATCGAGGCGCCCGGCGCCAGCGACTGCCAGCCCGGCAGCTTGACCGACACCCGGTTGTAGGTGCCCTTCAGGCCGCCCACGTTGCCCGGGCCCGGGTTGTCCTGCTTGATGACCTGGAGGCCGAAGCCGGACTGGTCCTTGGCGTTGCCCGGGGCCGAGTTGCCGTAGTCGAACTGGAACTCGGTGCCGCCCGGCAGGGTCAGCGTCGAGTTGTTGACGATGTGCAGCTTCGGGTTGATCGGGTAGTTCGAGTCGCCCAGCGCGAAGTTAGTGAACGACACGTCGATCGGCAGGGTCTGCTGCGGCAGCGCGGTCGTCGCGCGGACCGCGCCGTACGGGGCCGCCGACTTGAACTTGTCGTACATCAGCGAGGTCAGCGTCGAACCGGGCACGTACTCGCCCTTGCCGCCGTTGGCGGCCGCGTCCCACTTGTAGTCGCCCGCGAGCTCCCAGATCATCGCGCCGCCGGCGCCCTGGTTGACGATGTAGTCCGCCTTGGCACCCACCGACTGCTCGTCCTCGGTGGAGAGGAACACCTTCTTGGCGTCGTTCCACAGCCACGGCGCCACCAGCGCGGAGCTGTAGTTGCGGGTGTAGGTGCCCTGCAGCGCGGTGTCGGAGACGCCGT
Organism: Kitasatospora sp. NPDC056800; assembly: GCF_042789775.1. Lineage (NCBI taxonomy): Bacteria > Bacillati > Actinomycetota > Actinomycetes > Kitasatosporales > Streptomycetaceae > Kitasatospora > Kitasatospora sp. NPDC056800. The sequence goes on from NZ_JBHUAL010000117.1 coordinate 18,063, forward strand.
ACTTGGCCAGGTAGTCGGGCAGGATGCCCTTCTCCAGGTTCTTGGCGTGCCACATCGGGTTCGACCCGGCCGGGGACTCCTTGCCCGCGTCGTCCTTGTCGTTCCAGATGTTGTCGATGCCGACCGCGCCGTCACCGCAGGCCGTCAGGCCGGAGCCGGCCGGGCAGGTGGTCGCCGAGGCGGTGCCCCAGAGGCCGTTGGTGCCGCCCTGCACGTTCTTGAAGCCGCGGGTGTAGTACGGCAGGCCGACGTTGATCCGGCCTCCCGGCATCGAGCCGCGGAAGTAGTGGTACGACCAGTCGGCGTTCAGGTAGCCGATGCCCCCGTACTGCCCGGTGCCGTAGACGTTGGCGGCGGCCAGCTCGCCGTCCTTGCCGTCGTCGTACAGCGAGGCGTTCGGGCCGACGTACTTGTTCCAGGCGCCGTGCAGGTCGTACGACATGATGTTGACGTAGTCCAGGTACTTCGCCACCTGGAAGGTCTCCATGCCGCGCAGCAGGTAGCCGGAGGACGGGGCGGCGACCGACAGCAGGTAGTGCCTGCCGTCGGCGGCGCCGGCCTTGTCCAGGCTCTCGCGCAGGGTCTTCATCAGCGCCGCGTAGCCCTTGGCCAGCGAACCGCGCTTGGCGTTGGCGAGCTGCCAGTCCAGCGGGTTGCCGGCGTCCTTCATCGAGGTCGGGTACTCGTAGTCGACGTCGACGCCGTTGAAGCCGTACTTGCGGATGAAGTCGACCGAGGAGGCGGCGAAGGTGTCGATGCCGGCCTGGTTGACGCTGCCGTCCGGGTTGACGGTCATCGAGTAGAAGCCGCCGGAGTTGACGCGCTTGCCGTCGTCCCCGAAGTAGCCGCCGGTCTCGGTCCAACCGCCCACCGAGATCAGGGTCTTGACGTTCGGGTACTGCTTCTTGAACTTCGTCAGCAGGTTGAAGTGGCCCTTGTACGGCAGGCTCGGGTCCAGCTCGGCACCGGGGACGCCGGGGAAGGAGATCCCGGTGGCCTCGTTGGTCGGGCCGTCGGCGCCGACCGAGAGCTTGTTGTCGCCGCCGACGTGGCCGAAGGCGTAGTTGAGGTGGGTGACCTTGTCCCAGGGGATGTCGGTCGCCAGGTACGGGGCGTCGCCGTTCTTGCCGGTGCGCCAGCCGGTGAAGTAGCCGATGATGCGGCGCTGGTGGTCCGCGCCCATCTTCTCGCGCCCGCTGGTGTCGTAGACGGAGCAGTACGGGACGTCCACACCGGGCGTCTGGTACAGGCCGTCGGGCCGACAGGCCGCGTTGTCGACGGCCGCGGACGCCTGCGAGGGCGCCGCACCCAGCGTCGCCATCAGCAGTCCGGCCAACGAGGCCGCCGCGAGCGAGGCCACACCGGCGCGGGCCGCCGGGCTCTTCCGGCGGTGCGCGGCGGTGGGACGCCGCTCCGCCGTGTTTCGGATCAACACTCGGTCCTCCAGGAGAGAGTGTCGGCGCGTGCCTGTGGGGGAGCACGCACGTGGGGGTTGCAATTGGCGGAGAAGCTATGTGGTCTGAACCACATAGGTCAATAGGTCTGTACCAATTGGTAATCAACAGCCAAACATCACAGGTCGGAAGCGCGCGACATCCAGTCAGCCCCCTGGCCGAAACCCACCGCCACCCGTAACCCGACCCCGCCCCGCTCGTTGGCCCGTCCGAGGGAGGACCCGCACGAGCCCGCACTGGGGGCCATCATGCCGGTCAAGTACACCCGCGAGCTGCTGGCTTCGCTCGCCGCCGAGTCGAGCAGCGTGAACGAGATGATGCGCAAGCTCGGCATCCCGATGGCGCGTGGCACACACAGCTACCTCACCAAGCGGCTCCACCATTACGGCATCGACACCGCACACTTCGACCAGGGCTGCCGCTCCTACCGTCAGCGCCAGTACTCGAAGGAGGCGCTGGCCGAAGCCGCAGCCCTCGCGACCACGCTCGACGAGATGCTGCTCGCGCTCGATCGCGAGCCGAACGAGTACAACCGCAAGTACCTGCGGCAACGGATCAAGGCGTACGGCGTCGACGCCTCGCACTTCCCGACGCCCGGGACGATCTACACGAAGGAACTGCTCCAGGAGGCCGTCGCCGCATCCCACAGCGTGGCCGGCGTCGTACGCTACCTCGATCGACGACAGGCCGGCGGCACCCAGGCCCACATCGGGCGGCGCATCAAGGACCTCGGCATCGACACGTCGCACTTCACCGGACAGGCCCACAATCGCGGCGGGCACGCTCCGACGCGGATCCCAGCCGATCAACTGCTGGTCCGACGCGCCCAGAGCGCGAAGCGAATCCCCGGCGCTCGAATCCGTAGTGCGCTGGCCGAACTCGGCCGACCCGAGCTGTGCGAGGACTGCGGCACCGGGCCGGAGTGGCGAGGACGCCCCATGACGCTGGAGGTCGACCACGTCAACGGCGACTGGTCGGACAACCGCCCGGGCAACCTCCGGCTGCTCTGCCCGAACTGCCATGCCATCACCGATACCTACTGTCGCCGGAAGAATCGTGCCACCACCACGCGCGACAGCCGGTAGGCTTGACCTGGCACGCGCCTGTACTCCAGCTGGCAAGAGAGATGCGGCTTAGAACCGCAGTGTCGTGGGTTCGAGTCCCACCGGGCGCACCAGGCCAGATGGCCCGCTCCCCTTCAAATCGAAGGGGAGCGGGCCATCTTCGTTACTGCGGGGCGTCAGGCGATGAGGTCCTTCACGACCGGGGCGAGGGCGCGGAAGGCCTTGCCGCGGTGGCTGATGGCGTTCTTCTCGTCGGCGGTGAGCTCCGCGCAGGTGCGGGTCTCGCCGAGGGGCTGGAGGATCGGGTCGTAGCCGAAGCCGCCCTCGCCGGCCGGGGCGGTGCGCAGGGTGCCGAGGAGGCGGCCCTCGACGACGCGCTCGGTGCCGTCGGGGAGGGCGAGGGCGGCGGCGCAGAAGAAGTGGGCGCCGCGGTGCGGCTCGGCGATGTCGGAGAGCTGGGCGAGCAGCAGGTCGAGGTTGGCGCGGTCGTCGCCGTGCTTGCCGGACCAGCGCGCGGAGAAGATGCCGGGCGCGCCGTTCAGCACGTCCACGCAGAGGCCGGAGTCGTCGGCGACGGCGGGCAGGCCGGTGGCGCGGGCCAGGGCGTGGGCCTTGAGCAGGGCGTTCTCGGCGAAGGTGACGCCGGTCTCGGGGACGTCCGGGATCTCCGGGTAGGCGTCGGCGCCGACGAGTTCGACGTCCAGGCCGGCGTCCGCCAGGATGGCGCGGAGCTCGGTGACCTTGTGCTGGTTGCGGGTGGCGAGGATCAGGCGGGTGGACATATCGCCCACCCTACCGAGTGGCCGGAGGCGGTCAGCCGGTGCAGAGCGAGGTGAGGTTGCCGGCCGCGTTGCCGAGCGGCTTGAGGTCCGGGACCTCGTTCCTGTCCGCCGCCCGCTGCACGTTCTCGACCTGCTTCTGCAGATCGGTCACGGCCTTGGCGACGTCGGTGTTCTTGGAGTTCTTCCCGACCTGGTCGAGGTCGTTCTTGAGCTTCTGCAGGGCCTTCCCGGCGGCCGCCGAGTCGTTGCTCGCGTTGTCGTACGCCTGGGTGACGTCGGCGAGGTCGCCGGTGATCCTCACGGCGGTGTTGCCGCAGTCGAGCGCCTTCTGGGCGGCGGAGCAGCTCACCATGCTGAGCGGGAGGATCGCGATGAGTCCGGCCACGGCGAGGGCGGCGGGGCGGGCGATGCTCGACGGCATCCGATCCTCCTGGGGGGCGCGGGTTCCGTGGGGTGGGACGCGCGCAGAGGGGTGCGCGGTTCCCGCAGCGGGGGTGCTGCGGGAACCGTACGGTCTCCGGACCCGGCCTGTACAGCAGGCCGACCGTCAGGTCGACCCTTCGGCGGGCCGTTCGCCCCGCGGCCCCACCCGCGGCCCGTACGCGCGTCCGTACCGGTCCGAACGGCCGTCCCCACCCACGGGTTGACCGTCCGTCCGTTCCGCTCCACGGCCGCGGGGCCCTCGCCGGTTCAGCCTTCCAGGGCCTTGCGCTGGATCTCGTCGAGCTCCGCGCAGCCGAGGCTGCCGAGGTCGAGCAGCCGGTCGAGCAGCTCGCGGTCGAACGGGGCGCCCTCGGCGGTGCCCTGGACCTCGACGAAGCGGCCGTCGGAGGTGCAGACGATGTTCATGTCGGTCTCGGCGCGCACGTCCTCCTCGTACTGGAGGTCGAGCATCGGGACGCCGTCGATGATGCCGACGCTGACGGCGCTGACGCCGCCGGTGATCGGCTGGCCCTTGGCGCGCAGCAGCTTCTTGTCGCGGGCCCAGGCCACGGCGTCGACCAGGGCGACGTAGGCGCCGGTGATGGCGGCGGTGCGGGTGCCGCCGTCGGCCTGGAGGACGTCGCAGTCGAGGACGATGGTGTTCTCGGCGAGCGCGCGGTGGTCGACCACGGCGCGCAGCGAGCGGCCGATGAGCCGGCTGATCTCGTGGGTGCGGCCGCCGATGCGGCCCTTGACGGCCTCGCGGTCGCCGCGGGTGTTGGTGGCGCGCGGGAGCATGGAGTACTCGGCGGTGACCCAGCCCTCGCCGCTGCCCTTGCGCCAGCGGGGCACGCCCTCGGTGACGCTGGCGGTGCACAGCACCTTGGTGTCGCCGTAGGAGATGAGGACGGAGCCTTCGGCGTGCTTGCTCCAGCCCCGTTCGATGGTGATCGGGCGGAGCTGGTCGGGGGTGCGGCCGTCGATGCGTGACATAGGCACTGAGCGTAGTCGCTCCGGGGGGCCGCTTCCGGAGGCGAGCCGGAGAGGGCGGGGACGCGCCACGGCCCGCCGTCCCCCTGAGCGGGTCGGCGGGCCGGGCGGGCTGAACCTGGGTGGTTCAGCTCACATCATGTCCTCGATGTCGGCGGCGATCGGGTCGGCGTCGGTGCCGATGACGACCTGGATCGCGGTGCCCATCTTCACGACGCCGTGGGCGCCGGCGGCCTTGAGGGCGGCCTCGTCGACCAGGGAGGCGTCCTTGACCTCGGTGCGCAGGCGGGTGATGCAGCCCTCGACCTCTTCGATGTTGTCGATGCCGCCCAGACCGGCGACGATCTTCTCAGCCTTGCTGGCCATCTGGTTTCTCCCTCTGTCTCGGCCCTTCGGCGGCTCTGCCGGGTGCCGTCCTGCGCTGGTGCTGGGTGTCCCTCGACCGTCGTGCGGTGAGGTGCGTGCCGGTGGCTGACGCGGGTTCGGCCGCGGTCGGCCTGCGAGCGGCGCGACCAGCATCACCCGTGCCGGTCCGGTCCGCCACGTTAGTCCACTTTCGGCCCATTCCGGCGGGCAGGCTCCGGATCGCCGCCCGAGGATGACGATCAGCGGGGCTCGCGCCTCCGGAGTGCGACCTGCGTCAAGTGGTCTACACCAATATATGTGTACTCCGACGAACGCGGGAACGGCCCCGGGTGTTCCCGAGCCCTGCCCGAGGGTCCCGCCGGGCCCCCGGCAGGCAACTGCTCTCGGAGGGCGAAGGATGAGTTCGGCAGGCGCCACGGCCCCGCAGGCCAAACGATGGCACATCTTCTACGGCGGCCTCCAGAAGATGGGCCGCTCCCTGCAGCTCCCGGTGGCGGTGCTCCCCGCCGCGGGCATCCTCAACCGCCTCGGCCAGCCGGACGTGTTCGGCAAGGACGGCCTCGGCTGGGACAACGTCGCGAAGGTCTTCGCCTCCGCCGGCGGCGCGCTGCTCGACTCCTCCTTCGGCCTGCCGCTGCTGTTCTGCATCGGCGTAGCGATCGGCATGGCGAAGAAGGCGGACGGCTCGACGGCGCTCGCCGCCGTGGTCGGCTTCCTGGTGTACTACAAGGTCCTGCACGCCTTCCCGGAGAGCTGCAAGCCGCCGACGGTGCTGGTCAGCGACCAGTGCGTGGACTACAGCTCGGCGAAGGCGGCGGCCGCGACGTTCCAGAACCCGGGGGTGCTCGGCGGCATCCTGATCGGCCTGATGTCGGCCTGGCTGTGGGTGCGGTTCCACCGCACCAAGCTGGTCGACTGGCTCGGCTTCTTCAACGGCCGCCGCCTGGTGCCGATGATCACCGCGCTGGTCGGCATGCTGACCGCCGTGGTGGCGCTCTGGGTCTGGCCGCCGATCGGCCGCGGCCTGAACGACTTCTCGCAGACCCTCTCCGACCTGGGCGCGGGCGGCGCCGGCATCTTCGGCCTGTTCAACCGGGCCCTGCTGCTGATCGGCATGCACCAGCTGCTGAACACCTTCGTCTGGTTCCAGTTCGGGGAGTTCACCAGGCCGGACGGCGCGATCGTGCACGGCGACATCCCGCGCTTCCTGGCGGGCGACCCGACGGCCGGCCAGTTCCAGTCCGGCTTCTTCCCGATCATGATGTTCGCGCTGCCGGCCGCCGCGCTCGCGATCGCGCACTCGGCGAAGCCGCACCGGCGCAAGGAGATCTACGGCCTGATGCTCTCGGTCGGCCTGACCTCCTTCGTGACGGGCGTCACCGAACCGATCGAGTACTCCTTCGCCTACATCGCCCCGGCCCTGTACGCCGTGCACGCGCTGCTGACCGGCGCCTCGATGGCGGTGACCTGGGGGCTCGGGGTGCACGACGGGTTCAGCTTCTCGGCCGGCCTGATCGACTACGTGATCAACTGGGGACTGGCCACCAAGCCGTGGCTGATCATCCCGATCGGCCTCTGCTTCGCCGTCGTGTACTACGCGCTCTTCCGGTTCATCATCGTCAAATTCAACCTGAAAACTCCCGGTCGGGAGGACGAGGCCGAGGTCGAGGACGTCACCAAGGCCTGAACCCGGGCGTCACCCGAGTTATCCCCGCAAAGGCCTCCGGACCACCGGTCCGGGGGCCTTCGGCATTTCCGAAAGCCCGGCCGACCGGGCCCAACGCGCCTGGCAGGGCCCACCGGAGCACGCTGTGCTTTTGTTGCGCGATTAGCCAAAATCGATTTTGTTGCGCAGTCGGCCAAAATCCCAATCGCGGTCGCTACCATGATCGCCATTCGGTAAGTAGGTTTCGATTTCATAGCGCTTCCCGGCGACACCGCTTTCCGGGGTTCCTCGACTTCTCCACCCGTGCTACAAAACTGGTCTACACCACGTGTGGTGTAGACCAGTTCGCGGTTCGGCCCCTGTGCCTTCCCCCCGACCGACCGCCATGCCGTTAGGAACCCACCCCCATGAGTCAGTCTGCGCAGGCACCGGCGCCCGCCACGGCTCCGGCCTCACCCAGCCCCGCCAAGAAGTTCGGCCAGAACCTCCTCCAGGGTCTGCAGAAGATCGGTCGCAGCCTCCAGCTGCCCATCGCCGTGCTCCCCGCAGCCGGTCTGCTGATGCGTCTCGGCCAGGACGACGTGTTCGGCAAGGACGGCCTCGGCTGGGACAAGGTCGCCGCGGTGTTCAACACCGCCGGCACCTCGGTCTTCGACGCTCTGCCGATGCTCTTCGCGGTGGGTATCGCGATCGGCTACGCCAAGAAGGCGGACGGCTCCACCGCCCTCGCCGCCCTGGTCGGCTTCCTGGTGTACAAGAACGTGCTCACCGCGTTCCCGATCACCGAGTACAAGATCCTCCCCGGCAAGGACGAGGCGGCCACCTACCAGAACCCGGGTGTGCTCGGCGGCATCGTGATCGGCCTACTGGCCGCGGTGCTGTGGCAGAAGTACCACCGCACCAAGCTGGTCGACTGGCTCGGCTTCTTCAACGGCCGCCGCCTGGTCCCGATCATCATGGCCTTCGTCGGCACCGCCGTCGGCGTCTTCTTCGGTCTGGCCTGGGGCCCGATCGGCGACGCCATCAAGAGCCTGAACGACACCCTGATCGGCGCCGGCGCGTTCGGTGCGGGCGCCTTCGGCCTGGTCAACCGCGGTCTGCTGCCGGTCGGCATGCACCAGTTCGTGAACTCCTACGCCTGGTTCCAGACCGGTGACTTCACCAAGCCCGACGGCACCGTCGTGCACGGCGACCTGACCCGCTTCTTCGCCGGCGACCCGACCGCCGGACAGTTCATGTCGGGCTTCTACCCGATCATGATGTTCGCGCTGCCCGCCGCCGCGCTGGCCATCGCCCACGCCGCCAAGGCGCACCGCCGCAAGGCCGTCACCGGCATGATGGTCTCGCTGGCCCTGACCTCCTTCGTGACCGGTGTCACCGAGCCGATCGAGTTCGCCTTCGTCTTCATCGCCCCGGTCCTGTACGTCATCCACGCGCTGCTCACCGCCGTCTCGATGACCGTCACCTGGGCGCTCGGCGTGCACGACGGCTTCACCTTCTCCGGCGGCCTGATCGACTACGCGCTGGCCTGGAACAAGGCCACCGACCCGTGGATGATCATCCCGCTCGGCCTGGCCTTCGCCGCGGTCTACTACTTCCTCTTCCGCTTCGCGATCACCAAGTTCGACCTCAAGACCCCCGGTCGCGAGGACGACGACGAGATCGAGGACGTCACCAAGGCCTGACGCCCGCGTCACCGCCCGCTCCCGAGGCCCCGTCCCGCCGCTGCTCCCCCAGCGGCGGGGCGGGGCCTTCGGCGTACCCGGGCGCGCCCACGCGGCTCCGGCGGGCTCCCCGACCGGACTCCCACGGGGCTCAGGCGGGCTCAGGCGGGCTCCGGCGGGCGGAAACGACGGTTGACGAACCGCCGGACGCCCTGGTCAACTGAAGCGGTGAACGCCTCGTGCCCGCTGGTCACCCGCAGCCACATCGACTTCGGTCGCGTGTGGTCCGCGGCGTGTCGCGGCTGAGCTGACCGTTCCCCCACCGCCGCCCGGCTGACGTCCCGCCCGGCGCCGGTCCTCCCTCCCCCGCCCGTACGGGCTCCGCCCGCGGGCCGCCACCGCGCTCCGGCGCGCCCCCGCGCACCCGTGTCCCCGTACGGGTGCGCCGGTGCCCGCACGCGTCCGCACGAGGAAGCCAGGCTCACCATGCCCCGCCAGTTGCACCTGTCCGCAGCCCTCGACAGCCCCGGCCGTCTCGACGCCGGGCACTACACCGCCCTCGCCCGCCTCGCCGAGCGGGCCACCCTGGACTTCGTCACCCTCGACGACTCCTTCGCCGCCCAGCCGAGCCGCCCCGACGCGCTCGCCGCCCTCGCCCGGACCGCCCCGCTGACCGGCCGGGTCGGGCTGGTGCCGACCGTCACCACCACCCACACCGAGCCCTTCCACACCTCGATCTCGGTCAACACCCTGGACTGGGTGAGCGAGGGCCGGGCCGGCTGGCTGGTCGGCGTCTCCACGACCGAGGCCGAGGCGCGGGCCTTCGGCCGCCGCCCCGTCGCCGCCGAGGACGAGCTGTGGGCCGAGGCCGCCGACGCCGTCGAGGTGGCCGCCCGGCTCTGGGACAGCTGGGAGGACGACGCGGAGATCCGCGACACCGTCACCGGACGGTTCATCGACCGCGACAAGCTGCACTACATCGACTTCGAGGGCCCGCGCTTCTCCGTCCGCGGCCCGTCCATCACCCCGCGCCCGCCGCAGGGCCGCCCGGTGGTCGTGGTGCCCGTCGCCGCCGCCGACCTCGCGCCGGACGCCTCCCCGGGCGGGCGGGCCCGGGTCGACGCCGCGATCCGGCACGCCGACGTCGTCCTGCTCGACGCCCCCGACCGGGCCACCCGGCTGACCGCCGCCACCGAACTGCGGCTGCGGGCCGGCGAGAACCTGCGCGTCCTCGCCCGGCTCGACGCCGACCTGTCCGCCCTGCCCGACCGGGCCGCCGACGAGCGGCTGCTCGCCGAGCTCACCGCGCCCGGCACCGGCGTCGACGGCTTCCACCTCTCCCCCGCCGACGCGTCGCGCGACCTCGCCGCGCTGGCCGACCGGATCGCCCCCGCCCTGCGCGCCGCCGGACTGCTGCGCACCGGGTACACCGGCCGCACCCTGCGCGACCACCTCGGCCTGGCCCGCCCGGCCAGCCTCTACGCCGCCCGCCCCGCCGACGGCTCCCCCACCTCCCCTGCCTCCACCGCCTCCACCGCCGCTCCCGCCCTCGCCGAGGTGACCCGATGACGGACCGACCGCTCAAGCAGATCCACCTCGCCGCGCACTTCCCCGGCGTCAACAACACCACGGTGTGGAGCGACCCGGCCGCCGGCAGCCACATCGAGTTCTCCTCCTTCCGCCACCTCGCGCAGACCGCCGAGCGCGGGAAGTTCGACTTCTTCTTCCTCGCCGAGGGCCTGCGGCTGCGCGAGACCAAGGGCCTCATCCACGACCTCGACGTGGTCGGCCGCCCCGAGTCGATCACCGTGCTGAACGCGCTGGCCGCCGTCACCGAACGGCTCGGCCTGGCCGCCACCGTCAACGCGACCTTCAACGAGCCGTACGAACTGGCCCGCCGCTTCGCCTCGTTGGACCACCTCTCCGGCGGCCGCGCGGCCTGGAACGTGGTCACCTCCTCGGACGCCTTCACCGGGGAGAACTTCCGCCGCGGCGGGTACCTGGACCGCGCCGACCGCTACACCCGGGCCGCCGAATCCGTCCAGCTGGCACGGGAGTTCTGGGACGCCGGGGAGGAGCCAGTCCGGCACTCCGGCCCGCAGTTCGAGGTCGAGGGCCGGCTCTCGCTGCCGCGGCCGCCGCAGGGCCACCCGGTGGTGATCCAGGCCGGGGACTCCGACGAGGGGCGCGAGTTCGCGGCCGCCGCCGCCGACGTGGTCTTCTCCCGGCACTCCACCCTCGCCGACGGCCAGGCCTTCCACGCCGACGTCAAGCGCCGGCTCGCCGCGTACGGCCGCAAGCCGGACGAGCTGAAGATCATGCCCGGGGTCACCTTCGTCCTCGGCGACACCGACGCCGAGGCGGACGAACGGGCCCGGGAGATCCGCCGGGCCCAGGTGAGCCCGCAGACCGCGATCGCCTTCCTGGAGCAGGTCTGGGGCGTCGACCTGTCCGACCACGACCCGGACGGACCGCTGCCGGCCGTCGACCCCGACCCGGACAGCGGCCTGGTCCAGGGCCGGGTCCGGCACGCCGACCCGGTGGCCGTCGCCGAACGGTGGCGGGCGGTGGCCGCGGAGAAGAGGCTGACCAGCCGCGAACTGGTGATCGAGCTGACCGGCCGGCAGTCCTTCATCGGCGCGCCCGCCACCGTCGCCGCCGAGATCGACCGCTTCGTGCAGAGCGACGCGGCCGACGGCTTCATCCTCGTTCCGCACCTCACCCCGGGCGGCCTGGACGAGTTCGTCGACCGCGTGGTCCCGCTGCTCCAGGAGCGCGGGGTGTTCCGCACCGACTACACCGGCCCCACCCTGCGGGACCACCTCGGCCTGCCCGTCCCCGGCCTGCGCTAGCCGTACGCCGTCGGCCGTACAGCGAGCGCCGACGGCACGGCCGTGCGCGGTCAGCCGGTGCGGCGGCGGCGGATCAGCACGAAGGCCCCCGCACCGGCGCCGACCAGCAGCGCGCCGACGCCCGCGATCAGGCCGGTCCGGTCGCTGTCCGCACCGGTGGAGGCCAGGTTCGCGTCCACCGGCCGGGCGGCCGCGGCGGGAACGTTGTCCGCGGACAACACGCCGGGCTGCGAAGCGGCCGGAGCGGGGGCGGCGGGCGCCGTGGTGGTGTCGCCGGCCGGCTGGGCGACGCCCGCGCCGCCGTCCGGCTTCG
>NZ_JBHUAL010000118.1:0-29499 GCF_042789775.1 Kitasatospora sp. NPDC056800
CTGGATCCGGGCGTCGACGGCGATCTCGTCGCCGGGCCGCACCGGGCTCAGGAAGCGCGCCCGGGTGAGCTCGGCCCGGCCGGGGCCGGGGACGGCGGCCGCGGCCGCCAGCTCGTGGACGTACTGCACCAGGCCGAAGCCGGGGACCACCGGCAGGCCGGGGTAGTGCCCGCGCAGGAACGGTTCGGCCGCGGTCAGCACGACGGTGCCCCGGACGTGCCGCGCCACCGGTTCGCCAGCCGCGCCGGGGGGTTCCGGGCGGCCGTCCGGCTCCGCCACGGTCAACGCTGTGAGCATCATGGTCTGTCCCTCCTCTGTGTCGGGGCCGTCCGGGCCTGCCGACCGGGCCCCGCCGTGTCCGGGCCGCCGCGGTCAGCCGCCCAGGAGCGCGCAGCCGACCGTGCCGTCCCGGTCGACGCAGGTCACCAGTGCCAGCCCGCCCTCGGGCAGCCGTCCCTCGCCGGCCGCGGCCAGCACCGCCGCCAGCTGGAGGCCGGTCGCGGCCGCCGAGGCGTCGCCGAGCAGCGGCCGGCAGCGGAGCCACTGCGGCTCCGCCCCGGCGGGCAGGGCCGCGCGCACCGCCGCCTCCTCGTCCGGTCCGCCGAGCGGGGCCGCCAGGCGTACGTCCCGGCCGTCCGCGCCGGCCTCGGCGAGCGCCGCGCGCACGCAGTCGGTCAGCGCCCCGGCGGCCTGCTCGGGCCGGTGGTAGGCGCGGAAGCGGGTGCCGAGCAGCCGTGCCAGGACCGGGCGGTGCGCCGCGCGCGCCTGCTCGGCGGACTCCAGCAGCCAGGCGACGCCGCCCTCGCCGAGCGGGGTCCGGCCGTCCTCGCCCGCGCTGTGCCACTCCAGCCAGGCGCGCTGGACCGAGTACTCCTCGGCGGCGCCGCACAGCACCCGGTCGCAGTGCCCGCCGCGGTACAGCCGGGCGGCGTAGCCGAGGACGAGCAGGCCGGCCGACCAGCCGCCCGCGATGGTGCTGTTGGGGCCCTTGATGCCGTGCCAGATCGCGCACTGGCCCGCGGCCCGGTTCATCACGGTGTTCGGGAACCTGGCCGGGTCGACCAGGTAGGGGCGGTCGCCGGTGAGCGAGTCCTTGGTGAAGTCCATGATGCTCTGCACGCTGCCCGAGCCGGTGCCCAGGACCAGGCCGACCCGTTCGGGGCGGTCCAGCAGGCCGGGCCCGCAGCCGTCGAGCAGGGTGCCGAAGGTGTGCACGGCGAGCGCGGTGACCCGGTCCATGGTCCTGGTGCCCTTGCGGCCGAGGGCCGCGGCGGCGCTGAAGTCCGGTACCAGGGCGGCCTGTTCGTAGGGGCCGGGGTACGCGGTGCGGTCCAGTGCGGCGACGGCGCCGGTGCCCGCGCGCAGCCCCGCGCCGAAGGCCTGCGCGCCGACCCCGAAGGGCGAGACCGCCGACCAGGCGGAGAACACCGGCTCGGGCACCGCCCGGTCCGGGCCGGCCGGCCGGGCCCGGGCCCGGCTGTCGGTCGCCGTCATGCCCGGCCCCGGCCGAGGGCCTTGCCCGCCTTGCCGGTCAGGGCGTCGGTCAGCCGGTCGTCGAAGTCGACCAGGCTCCAGTCGCGGCGGTTCTCGATCACCGCCCAGCCGTGGGTGATCCGGCCGGTGGCGGTCGGCACCAGGACGCCGTCGCGCAGCACGTAGGCGTCCATCCGCGCGGTGTAGGTCAGCCGCTTGAAGACGCTCTCGACGGTGTAGACGGTGTAGAGCGTCTCCTCCATCAGCGCCTCGTCGAGGAGGGTGATCCGGGAGTGCGGGACGACCGGGATCCAGTCCTGCTCGTCCAGCAGGGTCTTGATGGAGACGCCGCGGTCCGCCAGGAAGAGGTCGACGACCTCCTCCATCTGCCGCAGGTACCCGGACATCTGGACCCGCTCGGTGAAGTGGCAGTAGAAGTACGGCATCCGCCACGCCCAGCCGAAGGCGTTGCGGCCCGCCGTCAGCTGCTCGAGCGGGTCGGTGCCGGGCTCCAGCGGGACGGGCGCCGCGCCCGCGCCCAGCCGGTCGACGGTGAGTCCGACGAGCTCGGCGGGCGGTTCGGCGACGGCGTGGCCGCGCGGGTCGGAGCGGAGGTGGACGGTGGCCTTGGCGGCGACGGCCTTCACGGTCTCGCCGGAGCGCTCCACGGTCAGCTCCACGCCCAGGCGCAGCCCGCCGCCGTCCTGGGCGGGCAGCCGGCGCACGGTGGCCGTCACCACGTCGTCGATGTGCAGCGCGGTGAGGATCTTGGTGTCGAGATCGGTGAGGTCGACGCCCAGGCCGTACCGCTCGAAGAGCTCCCCGGGCGGGAACCCGTGCTGCCGGGCGTGGTCGTAGACCGCCTCCTCGACCAGGTAGTTGACGTGCTTGAAGCCGATCCAGGTGCAGATGTTCGAGCCCTCGTAGCGGGGGCGCAGCCGCACCCGCGTGGTCGGGTCGGCGGCGGGGGCACTGCTGGTCATGGCAACTCCTGGGGTGAGAGGGTGGTGGCGTCGGCGTGCGGCGCCCCGGGCACGGCGGCGCGCAGGAACTCGCACACCAGCCGGGTGACCAGGTCGGGCCGCTCGACCATCGGGAAGTGCCGACAGCCCGGCAGCAGTTCGTACCGCGCCCCGGGCACCCGGGCCGCGAGGGCCCGGCCGTCCTCGGGCCGGGCGGCGGTGTCCCGCTGCCCGGACAGCACGAGCAGCGGCGAGCCGACGGCGCCGAGGTCGAGCGTGGGGGAGCGCAGGTAGGCCTCGAAGAACCGCATCCAGCCGTACGGCCCGACCTGGTCGCGCAGTTGGCGCGCCATCCAGTCGCGGTGGGACCGGGCGAACCGCGCGGTCTCGCCGACCTCCAGCGCCTCCTCGAAGACGCGGTGGAAGTCGTTGAGGTAGTACGAGATCACCGACCAGTCGAAGTCCTTGGGGCTGGGCCGGTAGAAGGGGCTGATCAGCACGGTCGGCCGGGGCGCGGTGCGGCCGGCCGCGGTCGCCTCGACGACCAGGTTCGCCGCGTACGAGTGGGCCACGACGGCGTCGAAGCGCTCGTCCAGCAGCTCGACCAGGAACCGGCCGGGGTCGGGCCGGGCGCCCCAGCCGTCGCCCTCGGACTGGGCGCGCCAGGGCAGTTCGACGTCCCACAGCTCGAAGGCGGCCCCGGCCCGCCGGACCAGCGGGCTCCACACCGAGGGTTTGCCGCCCAGGCCGTGCAGCAGCAGCACCCGGACCGGGTCGGGGCCCTCGGCGGCCCTGCGCAGCCGGGGGGTGGGCGCGCTCATGCGTCCGGGTGCGCTCGGTACGCGCCGAGGATGAGCACCGCGTTGTTGCCGGCGAAGGCCAGCGCGTTGTTCTGCACGATGCGCACCTCGGCGGGGCGGGCCCGGTTGGGGACGGGGTCCAGGCCGCACTCCGGGTCGGTCTGCCGGTGGTTGATCGTCGGCGGGATGAAGCCCTCCTTGATCGCCAGCGCGCAGGCGGCGGAGGCGAGGGCGCTGGCCGCGCCCATGGTGTGGCCGAGCATGGACTTGATGGAGACGGTCGGCGGCGGGGTGGCGAACACCTGCCGGATCGCGCCCGCCTCCGTCACGTCGTTGGCCTTGGTGCCGGTGCCGTGCGCGGAGATGAAGTCGATGTCCTCCGGCTTCACCCCGGCGTTGCGGTGGGCCAGTTCGATGCAGGCGGCGAGGCTGTCGCGGTCCGGCGCGACCGGGTGGTGGGCGTCGCAGTTGAGCCCGTACCCGAGCACCTCGGCGTAGATCCCCGCGCCGCGGGCCAGTGCCGACTCCAGGCTCTCCATCAGCAGGATGCCGGCGCCCTCGCCGGTGAGGATGCCCTTGCGGTCGACGTCGAAGGGCTGGCTCAGCTCCGGCGCGATGGTGCCGAGCCGGTAGAAGCCGGTGAAGGTCTTGCGGCAGACCGCGTCGGCGCCGCCGGACAGGGCGACGTCCGCCTCGCCGGAGCGGATCGCGTCGAAGCCGGAGCCGATGGCGTAGTTGCCCGCGGCGCAGGCGGTCGCGATGGTGACGGCCTCCACGTCGGTGAGCTCCAGTTCGCGCACCACGCTGCTGGACAGCAGGCCGGCCGCCGACCGGCGGGCCACCACCGCGGGCAACCCTTCGGGTCCGTGGTGGAGTTGGTGCTCCGTCAGGGTGTCGAGGTCGCGCGACTCGCCGTCGGTGGTGCCGACCGAGACCAGGACGCGCCTGGCGCGGAGCTCCTCCAGGGCGAGGCCCGCGTCGGCCACCGCCATCCTCGCCGCCGCGACGGAGAACTGGCTGGCCCGGCCCAGCTCTTCGGGATCCCCGTGCTCGATCCACTGGGCCGGGTCGAAGTCGTCGATCTCGCAGCCGTTCGCGTGGGCGTAGCCCGTGGTGTCGAAGGACGTGATCGGTTTGACGCCGCTGCGGCCGCTGCGGAGCCCGCCGAGGAACTCGGCCGCCCCGGTGCCGATGCTGGTGACCGCGCCCAGCCCGGTGATGACGACCCGGCGCGGTTCCCGGTCTCCGCTGCCCACCATTGCTGACTCCGTTCTGTCGACTCGGCGCTGCGGCAGGCTACTTGGACAGGCTCTCCTGGACGACGGCGACGACGCCGTCCAGGTTGACCATCCGGATCAGCTCGGCCTGGTCGATCTCGATCGAGAAGGTCCGCTCCAGCGAGGAGAGGATCTCGATGGCGCCCAGCGAGTCGGCGTTGTGGTCCTCCTTGAACCGGCTGGTGTCGGTGACCTCGTCGGCCTCCAGTTCGAGGATGTCGCAGACGATCTCCTTGATCTGGGCGCGCTGTTCGGTGGTGACGACCGCGGTGCTGGGCATTTCGCCTCCCGGTGAGGGGGTGGGTGCGACAGATGATGATCTGAATTCTTCTCGCCCGCGCTGACGGGCAACTGACGTGCAACTGACGGTCGTTGATCGGCTTGACAGTGCTCGCCAACACCTGTCAGTCTCAACTTTCAGGTAGGAGGAAGAGGGTGGGGGTGCCGACAAGCGCGGAACTACTGGCCCTGCTCGCCGCCGTCGGGCACACCCAGCGCCTGCGGATCATCGGCGAACTGGCGCAGGGCCGGGTCCACGTCAGTGAACTGGCCCGGCGGCTGGGCATGTCCAGGCCGCTGCTCTACATGCACCTGGAGCGGCTCGAACACGCCGGCCTGGTCGCCGGCGCGCTGGAGCTCTCCGATGACGGCAAGGCCATGAAGTTCTTCGAACTCACTCCGTTCGACATCCGCGTCACGGTCGACACCGTCATCGCCGCCCTCCGGGAGGACCGGGCGCAGGTCGACGGGCGCAACGCGACGCCCGAAGGCAGCGACGCCTGAACCAGGCGCCGCCCGGAGGAAGGCGCGACGCCCGAAGGAACAGAAGGGACCCTCATGAGCGGCGGCGTGATCGCCATCGTCATCACACTGATCGTCATCGGCGGGATCAGCGTCAGCATCGTCTCGTACTTCACCCTCCAGCGGCACCGCGCGGACGCCGCCGCGATGGCCGCCTACCGGCAGCTGGCCGAGGAGACGCTGACCGGACAGAAGGCGCTCCGGGGTGAACTGCGGGCGCTGACCGCCAGGTTGGCATCGGTCGAGGACCTGCTGCGAAGCGTCGACGAACTCTGAACCACCCGTCCCACCCGTTCCATCCGCGCCGTCCGGCGCCATCCCGTCCCATCCGTCCTGGTCACCCACGGAGTCGCCATGACCACCGCCACCGTGCACGGCATCGACGATGCCGTGCGACTGAGGAACGTCTGCCGTGGCTACGGCAACGAGCGCAACCGGGTCGTCGCCCTCGACGACGTGTCGGTGGGCTTCGGCCGCAGCACCTTCACCGCGGTGATGGGCCCGTCCGGCTCCGGCAAGACCACGCTGCTGCAGTGCGCCGCCGGGCTGGACCGGCCGGACTCCGGCTCGGTCTCGCTGGACGGCATGGAGCTCGCCGGGCTCAGCGAGAAGGAGCTCACCAGGCTCCGCCGGGACCGGATCGGCTTCATCTTCCAGGCCTTCAACCTGCTGCCCGCGCTGAGCGTGGCCGACAACGTGGCCCTGCCGCTGCGGCTGGCCGGGCGCCGGCCCGGCCGGGAGAGCGTCGAGCGGGTGCTGGAGCAGGTCGGCCTCGGCGCGCGCAGCAACCACCGGCCCGGCGAGCTGTCCGGCGGCCAGCAGCAGCGGGTCGCCATCGCCCGGGCCCTGATCACCCGGCCCGCGGTGCTCTTCGGCGACGAGCCGACCGGCGCGCTGGACACCCGTACCGCGGTGGAGATCCTGCGGCTGCTGCGCCAGGCCGTCCACAACGACGGGCAGACCGCCGTCATGGTCACCCACGACCCGGTCGCCGCCTCCTACGCCGACCGGGTGCTGTTCCTGGCCGACGGGCGGATCGTCGACGAGCTGAGCGGCGCCTCGGCCGACACCATCGCCGAGCGGATGACCCGGCTCGGCGCCTGGGGCGACGGCCCGGACACCCCGGTGACGTCCGGCGCCCATGGCACCCCCGTCGCCCGCGGCGGAGAGGCGGCCCGCTGATGTTCGCCCTGGCCCTGCAGACCCTGCGGTTCCGCAGGACGAGCTTCATCGCCTCCACCGTCGCGCTGTTCTTCGGCGCGGTGATCCTCACCGCCTGCGGCGGTCTGATGGAGACCGGCATCCGCCACCGGGTGCCCCCGTTCGCGGCCGTCCCGCCGGGCACCCAGCAGGCGGCCAGCCGGCTGATCTCGATGTCCGCGGTGTTCGGCGGGATCGCCGCGATGGTCACCGTCTTCATCGTCGGCTCCACGCTGGCCCTGGTGGTCCAGCAGCGGCTCGGCGAGATGGCGCTGCTGCGCGCGATCGGCACCCTGCCCGGCCAGCTCCGCCGGATGATCGTGGTGGAGACCCTGGTCGTCGCGCTCGTCGCCGTCGCCCTCGCCCTCGTCCCGGGCTACCTCGCGGGCGGGTGGATGCTGGAGCAGATCGCGGCCAGCGGCGTGGTCACGAAGGGGATCACCTACCACGCCGGCTGGATCCCGATGGTCACCGCGGGCGGCACCTCGATGCTCGCCGCGCTGACCGCGGCCTTCATCGCCTCCCGGCGGGCGGCGCTCTCCCGGCCCGCCGACGCGCTCGCCGAGTCCCGCCTCCAGCACCGCTGGCTGAGCGGCCCGCGGCTGGCCTTCGCGGTGCTCTGCCTGGCCGGCGGCACCGCGCTGGCGGTGGTCACCGGCACCGTGATGAACGGCGAGGTCGCCGCCAGTACGGCCGGCCCCTCGGCGATGCTCTGGGCGGGCGGGATCGCCCTGCTCGGCCCCGGGCTGACCAAGGTGCTCACCGGGGTGTTCCACCGGCCGCTGCGCGCGCTGTTCGGCCTGACCGGGGACCTGGCGATGGACAACGCCCGGGCCCGCCGGATCCGGATCGCGGGCGCGGTCAGCCCGGTGATGCTGGCCACCGGGCTGTCCACCGCGCTGATCTACCTCCAGACCACGCTCTCCGCCGGCCAGGGCGGCGACGGGGTCGGCGCCTGGGTGGACTACCTGCTGGCCGGCAGCATCATCGCGTACGCGGTGATCTCCCTGGTCAACACCCTGGTGGTGGCCGCCGCCGAGCGCCGCCGGGAGTTCGCCCTGCAACGGCTGGTCGGCGCCACCCCCGGCCAGATCCTGGCGATGACCGGCATCGAGTCGCTGCTCGTCACCATCGTCGGCACGGTGCTGGGCACCTTCGTCGCCGCGGCCACGCTCGCCCCCTTCCGGATGGCGCTGGACGGCTCCTGGCTGCCCCGCGGACCGGTCTGGATCTACCTCTCGATCGTCGGGTTCGTCGGGGCGCTGACCGCCCTCGCCAGTGTCTCGGCCACCGGCGCCGCCCTGCGGACGCCGCCGGCCGAGGCGCTCGCCACCCTGTGACCGGCCCCGGGCCCGGACCACTCCGGGCCCGCCCGGCCGGCCCCGCCCCACTGCACCCGGGGCGGCAGGAAGGACTCCAACTCGGCGAACTGGTCCGGGTGTCGGATGACCCACGACCAGTACCCGGGGATCGTGCGGGCGTACTCGCAGTAGTAGCGCCGGAGCGTGGTGAGCAGTCTGCGCTGGATGTCGTCGGTCACCGAGTCGCTGCGCCACACCAGCAGCATGTCGGTGCCCTCGGCGACGGAGACCGGGACGAGCCGCACCTCGCGGGTGACGCCGGTGGGCGGCGTCAGCGCGGCGGCCCGGACGTCCCGGACCCAGTTCATCGCCTCGTGGTGGCCGTCGACGTAGTGCAGCACCTCCAGGTCGGCCCGGCCGACGGCGGCGAACAGCTGCTTCTCGATCGGGTGGAACCAGTGGTCGCGGGTGTAGCGGACCCACCGCAGCGAGGCGAGCTGCGCCGGGCTCACCGCCTCCTGGCCGACCAGGTGGTGGTCGTGCGGGAGCGCCACCCAGACGGGCTCCCGCACGATCACCGTACTGGCCAGGGCGGGTTCGTCCGCCTCGGCCGAGGCGGCCAGCGCGACCCCGGGCACCATCGCGGCGTGCAGGGCGCCGCGGGACACCTGCGCGATGGCGGCGTCGGGGCTGAGCGTCTCGGTCTGCACCTCCTTGACCGGCAGCGCGGACTTGAGCGCGCTGCGCAGCGACGGCGGCGTCCACTCGGCGTTCCCGAACCGGAACACCTCCGAGAAGTGCGCGGCCGCCTCGGCGATCACCCGGTCCGCGTGCTGGACGAGTTCGGCCAGAATCGGGATGAGCCTTTCCCCCAAGGCGGTCGGAATGGTTCCGGTTCTGGTCCGTACGAACAGCTCGCCGCCCACGGCTCTTTCGATCCGCTTCAATTGTGCGGTGAGGCTCGATTGGGGAAGGCTCAATTGGGCGGCGGCTCTGGAAATGCTGCCCAGCCGGTCGATGGTGGTAACGATCTTGGCATGCCTCAACTCAACGTCCACTGGGCCCCCGTCCGCGATTCCGACTTCCTCGCGTAGCCACCAGGAAAAATCCAAGGCGGTCGCCACGCTAACAGAGTGATCCTTGACCGTCCACAGTCGGAAGCGGCGTGAACGGGCCGGAACGGGACGGGGGTCGGGAGGGGGGAATGCGCGGTGCGGCCGGTGATCGGAAACCGGTATTCCGGGATTTTCCGGAACGGGCATATGCCGAGCGGGATCAGGCCGGTACGGGCCCGGCGAAGTCGAGCACCCGCCGCGGCTCGCCGAGCAGGTCGGCCTGCCGGAGGATCGCCTGGTAGGCGTGGTGCAGCGCGCGGCCGGGCTCCAGCCCCAGGTCGTCGGCGAGCCGGCGGCGGGTGCTGTGGAAGACCTCCAGCGCCTCGGCCTGCCGGCCGTCGCGGTAGAGCGCGAGCATCAACAGCTCGCTCAGGCGCTCCCGTTCGGAGTGCTCGACGGCGAGCTGCCGCAGTTCGGACACCGGGACCCGGGCCGAGTCCACGGCGAGCTTGGCGGC
Source organism: Kitasatospora sp. NPDC056800 (assembly GCF_042789775.1). Lineage (NCBI taxonomy): Bacteria > Bacillati > Actinomycetota > Actinomycetes > Kitasatosporales > Streptomycetaceae > Kitasatospora > Kitasatospora sp. NPDC056800. The sequence goes on from NZ_JBHUAL010000118.1 coordinate 9,387, forward strand.
GGTCAGGTCCTCGTACGCGCTGATCCGGCGCTCCTCCAGGTGCGCCGCCCGGATCCGGCAGCGCAGCCCGTCGCAGGAGTCCATCAGGGCGCCGCCGCGCCACAGGCCGAGCGCCTCCTCCAGGGTCGCGATCGCGCGGTCCGGGTCGCGCCGGGCGAGATCGCCGCCCGCGTCGGCGAGCCGCAGGAAACGGTGCGCGTCGATCGCGTCCGTCGGGACGTCGAGGAGATAGCCGCCGTTGGCGGTGCGGAGGGTTTCGTCGCCCTTGCGGCCGGTCACGGATTCCAGCAGCCGGCGCAGTCGGCCGACATTCGCCTGGAGGGCGTTGCGGGCATTGGCCATCGGCTGGTCGCCCCATAACTCGTCCACGATCTCGTCGAACGGGACCGGGATCCCCGGTGAGGTCGCCAGCAGGGTCAGCACGACGCTGGTCCGCTTCGACGCCATGGTGTAGTGCACGTTCTCGTGCGACAGGAGCAGCGGACCGAGAAGCTTGATTTCCACAGCAGCACCCCATGATTTTCCGAGCCGTCCAGGTGAGTCTGCGCGACGCCGGTGCGGACCGGGAGATACCAGCCGGGCGGGGCGGCCGGGGGCGGATGGTATGACACGCCCTGTGCATGACACCCGAAGGGGCGCCGGATCGACGGGGGAGCGATCCGGCGCCCGGCTCGGAGGCGGGGGTGCGGCCTCGCCGCGCCACCCGGGACGGGCCGACGGGGACGCACCGTGACGGCGGGCCCGTATCTGTCGACCTGTCAGAAGAATGCTACAGGTGGCGGGTTGAGCTGTCCATGGGAAGTCGGAGGTGCGGCTACGACTGCCCGGCGCCCCGGCCGTAGCGGTCCAGCTCGTGGAAGAAGCCGTCCACGACGGCGAGTTCGCCCCGCGCGGCCAGCGCGTCGTAGACGTACCGGCCGACCGCGAGGTCGAGCACGCCGAGCCCGAACGGCGAGAACACCACCGGCCGGTCGGTCGGCACCCGGACCTTTCCGGCCATCACCTCGTGGAGCGTGCCGTCGATGAAGTCCCGGTTGCCGGTGAGCTGTTCGGTCAGGTGCGGGGAGGTCTCCGCCTTCAGGCAGTGCTCGACGTCGTCCAGCACGTTGGCCGAGGCGAGCAGCACCTCGGGCGCCAGGTCGCGCAGCGAGACGTTGAGCACCACCGGGTTGTGGGAGAACCACGAGGGGTCGGTGAGGTGCGGCTTCGCGGCGACGGTCGCCAGGACCACCAGGTCCGAGGCGCGGACCAGCTCCTCGGCGCTCCCGTGCACGGTGATCCGGGGCGAGGCACCGGCCTGCTCCAGGTCGGCCCGCTCCGGGTCCGCGCGCTCCAGGTAGGAGCGGAAGCCGGCCGCGTGCTCGGCGGACAGGTCGTGCACCCCGACCTCGTCGAACTCCCAGCCGGTGCGGGCCAGATAGGTGTGGATGTGCCGGGCGATCAGCCCGGTGCCGATGAAGCCGACCCGCCGCGGCCGGGGCCGGCCGACGGAGAGCCGGTCGGCCGCCAGCGCGGCCGAGGCGGCGGTGCGGGCGGCGCTGATGATCGAGCTCTCCAGGCAGGCGATCGGGTAGCCGGTCGCGGGGTCGTTGAGCACCAGCACCGCGGAGGCCCGGGGGAGGCCCGCGGCCACGTTCTCCGGGAAGCTGGAGATCCACTTGATCCCGTCGACCGGCGTGCCGCCGCCCACCGAGGCCGGCAGCGCGATGATGCGCGAGGTGGGCCGGTCCGGGAAGCGCAGGAAGTACGACGGCGGGTTGACCGTGTCCCCCTCGCCGTGCACCCGGTAGGTCGCCGCGACCAGGTCGACGGTCTGCTTCTCGTTGCCGGACAGCACGCCGTGCACCTGCGCGCCGGGGACGACGGCGAACTGCGGGATCTGCCTCTGCTGCGTCATGGATGGCTCCGTCTCGGGGGAGATCTGGCCACAGCAGTGTGGCTGACCTGCGCTGACACCTCGCTGATGACCCGTCAGGCGTTCGAATGGTCCGACAGGTACGGGTCAACCCGACCTGCGACTTTCGACCAGTGCCAAATGACCTGGTCGGACCTTACGAGGATGCCTAGAGTCACTCTCTGGTGGCGCCGCCCTCAGCTTCTACCAGCGGGGTGACGACCGACGGCGCCACCTCGGCCGGTATCCGGCACCTCCCCTGCCGGAAACACGTGGACCACCGAAGAGGAGTCACCAGTGCTCGACCGGGTTGTGATCGTAGGCGGCGGAACAGCGGGTTGGATGACGGCTTCGTACCTGAAGGCCGCGTTCGAGGACCGGGTGGACATCACCCTCGTGGAATCCGGCAACATCTCCACCGTGGGCGTCGGCGAGGCCACCTTCAGCGACATCCGCCACTTCTTCGAGTTCCTCGGACTCAAGGAGAAGGACTGGATGCCGGCCTGCAACGCGACGTACAAGCTCGCCGTCCGCTTCGAGGACTGGCGCGAGCCCGGCCACTACTTCTACCACCCGTTCGAGCAGATGCGCTCGGTCAACGGCTTCCCGCTCACCGACTGGTGGCTCAAGCAGGGGCCGACCAGCCGGTTCGACAAGGACTGCTTCGTGATGGCCTCGGTCATCGACGCCGGCCTCAGCCCCCGCCACCTCGACGGCGCCCTCATCGACCAGCCCTTCGACGAGGGCGCGGACGAGATGCAGGGCCTCACCATGTCCGAGCACCAGGGCAAGACCCAGTTCCCGTACGCCTACCAGTTCGAGGCCGCGCTGCTCGCCAAGTACCTGACGCAGTACGCCACCGACAGAGGCGTCAAGCGCATCGTCGACGACGTCCAGGACGTCCGGCTCGACGACCGCGGCTGGATCAGCGGACTGCGCACCGCCGAGCACGGCGAGCTCACCGGCGACCTCTTCATCGACTGCACCGGCTTCCGCGGGCTGCTGCTGAACAAGGCGCTGGAGGAGCCGTTCATCTCCTACCAGGACACCCTGCCCAACGACAGCGCCGTCGCCCTCCAGGTGCCGATGGACATGGCGAAGCGCGGCGTGCTGCCCTGCACCACCGCGACCGCCCAGGACGCCGGCTGGATCTGGACGATCCCGCTGATGGGCCGGGTCGGCACCGGGTACGTCTACGCGAAGGACTACCTCTCGCCGGAGGAGGCCGAGCGGACCCTGCGCGCCTTCGTCGGCCCCGCCGCCGCCGACGTCGAGGCCAACCACATCCGGATGCGGATCGGCCGCAGCCGCAACTCCTGGTCCCGCAACTGCGTGGCCGTCGGCCTCGCCAGCGGCTTCGTGGAGCCGCTGGAGTCCACCGGGATCTTCTTCATCCACCACGCCATCGAGCAACTGGTCAAGTACTTCCCGGCGCAGGACTGGAACCCGGTCCGGCGCGACCTCTACAACCGGGCCGTCGCCCACGTCATGGACGGGGTACGGGAGTTCCTGGTCCTGCACTACGTCGCCGCCAAGCGCACCGACACCCAGTACTGGCGGGACACCAAGACCCGGAAGATCCCCGACTCGCTGGCCGAGCGGCTCGAACTCTGGAAGGCCCAACTCCCGGACTCCGAAACGGTCTTCCCCTACTACCACGGCCTGCCGCCGTACTCCTACATGAGCGTCCTGCTGGGGATGGGCGGCATCGAGGTGGCGCACTCCCCGGCCCTGGACCTCTCCGACGGCGCCGCCGCGGAACGGGAGTTCGCCCAGATCCGGGAGAAGACCGAACGGCTCGTCGCGACGCTGCCCAAGGCGTACGACTACTTCGCCCGGATGCGCTGACCACGATCCCGGGAAAGGGGCCCGTTCGTCATGGACGTCCTCCAGCTCCTGACACGCGTCGTGCACGCGGCCGCCGTCCTCGGCGTCGTGCTGCTGATCGCCGTGGCGGGCAGGAGAGTCGCGCGCCGTCTCCGGCAGCCGGAGGTGATCGGGGAGATCACGGGGGGCCTGCTGGCCGGGCCCGCCGTGATCGCCCTGGCCGGCCGGCCCGCCTTCGACGCCGTGCTGCCGGGGCCGGTGTTCGACCTCGTCAAGACCGTCGCCGAGGCCGCCCTGGTGCTCTTCCTGGTCGGCCTCGCCCACAAACTGCGCCGCGGCCGGGACCGGCTGCCCCGGCGCGCCACCACCTGGATCACCGTCGGGGCGCTGGTGCCGCCGCTGGCCACCGGAGGCCTGCTGGTCGGGCTGATCGCCCTCACCGGCGACCGGGCGGCCCGCGGCGGCGCCCCGCTGCCGGCCTTCCTCCTGATGGTCGCGGTCACCATGGCCATCACCGCCGTCCCGGTGATGGCCCGCATCCTGGCCGACCGCGGGATGAGCGACGGCGTCCCGGGCCGGCTCTCGCTGGCCTCCGCCGTCGTCATCGACGCCTGCGGCTGGCTGCTGCTCTCCCTGGCGATCAGCCTGGGCGCCGGGGACCCGGCACGCTCGCTGCACTCGCTGCGCGCCCTGGCCGTCGGCGTGGTCTGTGCCCTGGCCATCCGCTACGCGCTGGGCACCCGGACCGCGTCCCGGCTCTGCGGCCGCTCGCCCCGGGCGATGGCGGTCCTGGTCGCGGTGGCCGCCCTCGCGGTGGCCTTCGCCATGAAGCACCTCGGCATGACGTCGATCCTCGGCGCGGCACTGGCCGGGCTGGCGGTCCCGCACGACGACGGCGGCCCGTGGACCCGGGTGGTGTCCACGGTCTCCCGGTCGGGGCAGTTCCTGACCCCCGCCTTCTTCGTGGTCACCGGGGTCACCGTCCTCACCGGCGCCTTCTCCGCCACCTCCGGGGTGCTGATCGTCGGCACCGTCCTGCTGGGCTTCCTCGGCAAGGGCCTCGGCGGCTACCTCGGGGCCCGGATCGGCGGCCAGCCGCCCCGGACCGCCCGGCGGATCGGCGCGCTGATGAACACCCGCGGCCTCACCGAACTGATCGTCCTCCAGGCCGGCTTCGCCTCCGGGGTGCTGCCCGCGCCGCTGGTCCTGGCCCTGGTGGTGATGGCACTGGTCACCACGGCGGCCACCGGGCCGCTGCTGGAGCTGTTCGACCGGATGGAGGGCCGCCCGGCGGCCGAGGGGATCAGCGCGACGGCCATGGCGCCGGTGGAGTCCGTCGAGACAGAAAGCGGTGCGAGATGACCGAGTACGCGGGCGACCGGGCCCGGTTACGGGCCGGGGCCTCCGGGGCCTCCGGGGCGTCCGGAGCCGTGGGGACGGCGGGAGCCACCCCCGACGAGTTCCGGGCCATGATGAGCGGGTTCCCCACGGGCGTGAGCGTGGTGTCCGCCACCGGCCCCGACGGCGCCCCGAGGGGCATGACCTGCTCCGCGGTGTGCAGCGTCTCACTCGACCCGCCCACCCTCCTGGTCTGCCTGCGCGACGGCAGTCCCACGCTCGAAGCGGTCACCGACAGCGGCCTGTTCGCGGTCAACCTGCTGCACGAGGACGCCCAGGGGACCGCTGAACTGTTCGCCTCCGGCAACCCGGACCGGTTCCAGCTGCTCCCCTGGGAACAGGCCCCGGAGGCGGCCGGCCCGCACCTGGTGCGCGACGCCCACACGGTGGCCGACTGCGACGTGGTGCTGGCCCAGCGGGTCGGCGACCACGTCACCGTCTACGGCGAGATCCGCCGGGTCGTACGGCGCCACCACCCGCGGCCGCTGCTGTACGGGCTGCGCCAGTTCCGGGCCTGGCCGCGGAGCTGATCCCGGAACGGCGGGAAGGGTGAGGACCCCCGGCACCGGACGGCGGCCGGGGGTCCAGCCCGCTGTGCCTACGAGGCGAGCAGGTGCGAGGCGCTCCGCGGCCGGGCCCCGCGGGCCGGCCGCTCGGACCGGTCGCAGCCCCCGCCCGTCGCCGCCGGCCGTACCGGCCCGCCGTCCAGCAGCGCCATCCCGAGCGGCGTCACCGAGTGCAGCACGGTGTTGCGCACCCGGCGGGTGGTGATCAGCCCGCTCCGGCGCAGCACCGCCGCGTGCTGGCTGGCGCTGGCCGCCGAGATGCCCAGCCGGTCGGCGAGCTGGCTGGTCGTGCAACTCGCCCGCAGCGTACGGAGGGCGGCCGCCCGGGTCTGGCCCACCAGGGCGCCGAGCGGCCGTGAGCCGCTGTCCCGCTCCTGCCACAGCTGGGCCCCCTTGCGGGCGTGCGGCGGGGCCGCGAACACCAGCACCACCTGCGCGTCCGGCCCCTCGGCGTCGATCGCCAGGCCCGGCCGGTGGTTGAGGAACACCGAGGGGGTGAGCACCAGGCCCCGGCCGCCCAGCCGGATGTCCTGGTCCGGCCCGCCGGGGATCTCCAGGACCGGCGCCCGCCAGGTCATCCGGGGGTGCGCGGTGGACAGCAGCAGCTCCACCCCGCCGGCCATCACGATCCGGCCGCGTGCCTCGCACTCGGCCACCAGGTAGGCGTGCAGGTGCTGCCAGAACGGCGCCACGGCCAGCTGCCAGGCCTCCAGCAGGCAGGCGTCCACGCCCGCCCCGGGCCGCTGCGGCAGCTCGGCGGCCTCGGACGCGTCGAACGGCCCGGACGGCTCGGGCGGCGCGTCGGGTGCCTCCGCGTACCGCAGCGCCTGCCGGAGCAGCGAGTCCACGTCGTGCTCGGGACGGCTGCGCGGGCGGGGCACCGGCCGCCGGGGGAGGCGCTCGTTCACCTGCTTTCGCCACCGGGCGTACGGCGCGCTCACGCCGCGGTCCAGCAGGTCGCAGGCGAAGGCCGATTCCACGAGCGGGCCCATGGTGCTCTTCAGTCGGGTTCTGGCGAGGTCGGCTGCGGTGAAGTGAATCCTCTGCACGATGAAGGTCCCCGTTTCCGTGTCGATGAGGGAGAAATCGACGTGGCCCGGCCGCCGCCACGCGGGCAGGCCGGGCCCTTCCTCGGATGGATCGGACGTCGCCGCTACGAGGCCCGGGCGGTGGAGGCCTCGCGCAGGCTGCGCGGGCGCATGTCCGTCCAGTTGGCCTCGACGTAGGCCAGCGCCTCCTCGCGCGGCCCCTCGGCCAGGGCCACCGCCCAGCCGTCCGGCCGCTCGGCGAACGCGGGCCACAGCGAGTGCTGGCCCTCGTCGTTCACCAGCACCAGGAAGGTCCCGTCCGCGTCGTCAAAGGGGTTCGACATGTCGCACACTCCATTCCGGGTAGGGCGCGGTGCGGCCCTCGGGTCATCGGCGCACGCGGGACAACCGGGTGGGCCCGCTCCGCACATGCTCCCTCGGCTCGCTGACATGGTGCTGACCGCACCCTGATGGGGTCCCGGCGAGCCCGCCGGAACCCAGGAGGGGCGGTGAACTCTCCTTGGTCACAACGAATATGACACAACGTCCGCTCCGATACCGGCGTTCCGCACCGTTGCGGCCGGCGGCGCGGAGCCCGGCCGGGGGAGCCGTTGCGGCCGACGTCCCGGACGGGCGCCCGCACGGACGTGCCCCCGAACGGACGGCCCCCGCACGGACGTGCCCTACCATGGCCCCGTGTTCCTCTTCCGTGACTAGGGCCCCGCGCGGCGACCGCACCCCGGTGGTGCGGTCCTTCGGCGTCCCGGTCCACCGGCGCGTGGCGCGCGCCAGCTCCAGAGGAACCCCTCCATGTCTTCGTCCTACGCGACGGTCCTGCGCACCCCCGGCGCGGTCCGGCTCTTCAGCGCGGCCCTGACCGGCCGCCTCTCCTACGGTGTCGTCCCGCTCTCGCTCCTGCTGGCCGTCACCGCCACGACCGGCTCGTACGCCCGGGCCGGCTGGCTGACGGCGCTGTTCGCCGCCTCCAACGTGCTGCTCTCACCCGCCCGGGCCGGGCTGGTCGACCGCCACGGCCCGCGCCGGACACTGCCGCCGATGGCGGCCGGGTACGCGCTGGTGCTGCTCGGCCTGGCCGCCGCCACCTGGCGCCCCGGCGTCCCGTACCCCGTCCTGCTCGCCCTCGCCGTGGCGGCCGGCGTGCTCGCGCCACCCCTCGGCCCGGTCACCCGGGCGCGGTGGAGCGCCCTGCTGTCCGATCCCGGGCTGCGCCGCCGGGCCTACAGTCTGGACACCGTCGCCGAGGAACTCCTGTACGTCACCGGCCCGTTGCTGGCCGGGGTGATCGCGGCGACGGCCCGCCCGGCGCTCGGACTGGTGCTGGGCGCCGCCCTCGTCCTGACCGGCTCCCTCGCCCTGGCCGCCTCGGTCCGCGGTGTCGGGCCGGACCGCGCCGAGGCCGACTCCGCCGCCACCGGCGGCCGTTCGCGCCCCTGGCGGCCGCCGACCCGGACCGGCCAGCCGCTCGCCGCGGCCGCCGGGGCCGGGGCCGGACTCGGTGCGTTCGCCCTGCTGACGGTGGTCTTCGCCCGGCGGCACGGGCAGGCGGCCGACGCCGCCTGGGTGGAGGCGGCGCTGGCGGCCGGGAGCGCGACCGGCGGCCTCGCCCTCGGCGCCCTCGACTGGCGGGCCCCGGCCCGGCGGCGGCTCGCCGTCCTCACCGCGGCCTTCGCCGGCGCGCTGGCCCTGACCGCCCTCGCCCCGACGGTCCCGCTCCTCGCGGCTGTCGCCGCCCTGGCCGGCCTCACCGTGGCCCCGACCCTCACCACCGCCTACCTGCTCGCCGACGAACTCGCCGAGCCCGGCCACCGGACGCGCGCCGGCGCCTGGGTCAACACGTGCTTCAACGCGGGCAGTTCGGGCGGCACCGCGCTGGCCGGCCTGCTCGCCGACCACCTGCCGCTGCCCCTCTGCCTCGCCCTCGCCGCCACCCCGGCCCTGGCCGCCCTCAGCACCGCCCGGCCCCGTCCCACCACCCCGCCCGACCGCCTGCCCGCCTGATGCCGGGCCACCGCGCGGGCGGCAGCACCCGCCCGCGCGGCCTCCGGGGCCTGGGCGGCGCATCGGAGTACGGAGCGGCGCTCGAACCCGGCGGTCACGCCCCGCGCGCGATGAGTTCCCGTACGCCGTCCGCGACGGCCTTGCTGGTGCGCCACTTCCGGAGGAGGCGGTCCGCCGCCAGTTCCTCGACGACGGAGGTCAGCCAGGTGTCGTCGCCGAGCCGTTCGACCCGGCCGAGGTCGACGATGTTCCCCAGCAGCTGGTGCAGCAGCGTGATCTCGGGCGCCGGGTACCACCGCCGGTGGTGGACGAACCGGGGGCTCCACAGGTCGTAGGGGTGCCGGACCATGGCGCTCAGGCAGGAGCCGTGGGTGCCGATCGCCTCGTGGGGCGCGTGGTGACCGGTCAGGAGTCCGCCGGCCGGTGTGCTGAGGAACCGGCCGCTGGTGACCCCGAGCTTCAGGCTCATCAGGCGCTTCCACGGGACCAGGAAGGGCTCCCGTCCGGTGACGCGGTGCTCGAACCCCTCGGGGAGGACGGCGAGATACGCCTTGCTCTCGTGGTCGCCGATGTACCAGCTTCCGTCGACCCGCACCAGCGGGCCGAGCCCGGGACCGAGGTCGCGGCCGGCCCCGACGGGCGGCGCGGCGGTACCGGAGGCGGCGGGGCGGTCGGTGTTCATGGCTCTCCTCAGGACGGGCGAGCAGCTGCCCGCCGACCAGACTTCCCGGCACACCCCCCGCGGTCACCATACCGGCGGACAGCGGCCGTTGGGCGGGAGGACGCGCAACGGCCCGGCGGAGACTACTCGGCGTCGGACGGCTCCGAGGCGGCCGGGACGGTCTCCAGCGCCGTCATCCGCGGGAGCAGGACCAGCACCGCGACCAGCAGGACCAGCAGCAGCCCGCCGCCGACGAGCAGCGGGGTGCGGATGCTGACGACGGAGGCGATCCAGCCGCTGAGGGCGGCGCCGGCCATGATGCCGAGGCGGCTCAGCAGCATGTAGCAGCTGTTGACCCGGCCGAGCAGTTCCTTCGGTACGGCCTGCTGGCGCAGCGAGATCGCCTGGATGTTCCAGGTGACGATCCCGAAGCCGATCACGCCGTACAGCGCGGCGACTTCGGCCACCGAGGTGCTCAGGCCCATCAGGATCAGCGAGACGCCCATCAGCAGGAAGGCGAGGGCGATCCGGGTGCCCCGGCCGAGCAGCCGGCTGAGGCGGCCGGCCAGGGTGCTGGCGGCGGTGCCGCCGATGGCGCCGGCCGCGAGCACGATGCCGTAGGAGGCGGCGGGTGCGTGGATGACCTTGGTGACCATCAGGACCATCATGGTGGTGCCCATGAAGCAGGCCAGCGCGCCGAGGGTGGAGAGCACGGCGAGCATCCGCACGTCGCGGTGGCGGAGCAGCCAGTCGACGCCCTCGCGGATCTCGGTGAGCACCGGGCGGCGGTCGGCCCGGGTGCTGGGGGCGGTGGAGCGGCCGGTGGCGGCGACCAGGACGGCGGCGAGCGCGAAGGAGACGCCGTCCACGGCGAAGGGGTGGGCGGCGGCGACGGCGAACAGCGCGGAGCCGAGCAGCGGGCCGATCAGGTTGCCGCCGACCAGCATGTTGGCCTGCATCCGGCCGTTGGCGGCGTCGAGTTGGTCGGGGCGGACCAGCTCGGGGACGGCGGAGGTGGCGGCGTTGGAGAAGACCGTCTCGCCGCAGCCGAGCAGGAAGGCCAGGGCGGCGAGCGCGACCAGCGGCGGGTCGGCGAGGAAGACCCAGGCGGCGAAGCCGAGGACGACGACGGCGCGCGCGGCGTCGATGGTCCACATCAGCCGCCGCCGGTCGGCCCGGTCGGCGAGCACTCCGCCGTAGAGGGACATCAGCAGGAAGGGTAGCGAGGCGGAGACGGAGACCACGGAGACCGCGCTGGGGGAGTCGGAGACGGCCACCGCGAGCAGCGGCAGGGCGGAGTCCCGCATGCCGTCGCCGACCGATGAGATCGCCGACGCGGACCACAGCAGGTTGAACTTCCGGCCCAGTTGGGGACGGCTTTTGGACGGCTTCGCGGCCAGGTCTGCTGAGGTCACCGAGGCAGTATGTCATGTCCGCGGAGGGCCGTTCGGGCGGTTTCCGAAGTGCCCGGGGCGTCCCGAACTGTCCGTGTCGGTAGGGGTGTCGGGCTCATCCGGGGGCGTCCGGAGTGTCCGGTGGGTTTCAGCCGGTTTCCGGTGGTTCGTCGACCGGCGGCGGAGGGCCGGGCGCGCTCAGCCCAGCCCCGAGACGCCCTTGACGAGGGTGGTCAGCCCGCCCGCCAGGGCCAGGCCCAGCACGACCAGCCGGGCGCGGGCCTCCGGGACCCGGGCGGCGAGCAGCCGGCCGATCGCCGCGCCGCCCGCGAGCGCGGTGGCCACCAGCCACCAGGCGGTCCCGGACAGTGCGGGCAGCCCCTTGCCCGCCAGGGAGAAGGCGTTCACCACCACGCCGTAGAACTGGGCGTTGGGCAGGAACTCGCGCGCCGTCCAGCCGGTGTTGACGGCGTACAGGGAGACGGCCGGACCGCCCACCCCGGCGGCCGAGTTCATGAACCCGCTGGTGGCGCCCGCGACCAGGGCGCCGCCGACCCCGCGCAGCGCGGCCGCCCGGACCCCGCGCAGCACCAGCAGCGAGGCCAGGGTGACCAGCGCGCCGATGCCGACGAGCAGTCCGGGCGTCGGAATCGTCGCCGCGACCCAGACCCCGGCCGGCACCGTGCAGGCCGCGGCGAGGATCAGCGGCAGCATCGCCGCCAGCCGTACCTGGCGCCAGCTGCCCAGCAGGCCGACGGCGCTGATGGCCCCGGCGGCGAGGTTCGACAGCGTGACGCCGTCGCCCGGCCCGAGCAGCAGCACCAGGACGGGCGCCGCGACCAGGGCGAAGCCGATCCCGGCGAGCCGCTGGACGGAGGCGCCCAGCAGGACGGTGCAGCCCAGTACGAGGTCGGTGGTCAAGCCGTCGGGCATCGGGCGCGGCCTCCCTCTCGGCGGGCTCCGCCGTCGGCGGGCGGTGCGTACCGATCATGCCGCACAGGCGGGTCGGGTGTGCCGTCGGTCTCATCGGGGACGGCCCGGAGATGGGGTCGGGAAGTATGCGAACTAGTGAGGCCGTGTCCGAACTCGATGCGATTTCCCGGCGCTTTCCGTCACCCGCGCCGGTGAACGCGGGGTGAGTGCGGGACGTGGACGACCGGTGGCCGCTGTCCTGGGGGTCCTGTCCGGATCGGGCCTGCGCCCGTCGGTGAGGGGAGACGGAACCTTGAAGAGGACGAGAAGACGGACGCGCCGGGCCGCGCTGACGGCGGCCTTCGCCGTCGTGCTGGCCGGCGGGGGACTCGTGGCGGCCCCTCGGGCCTCCGCGCAGGGCGGTGTCGGGGCGGTGACGGTCCGGGTGGTCCGGGCGGTGGACGCCACCGGCGTGTGGACGCCCGCGCTGGAGCCGGGCATCGCGGGCGTGACGGTGACGCTCACGGATGACGCGGGCACCAGGACCGAGGGCGCCACGGGCACCGACGGCACGGTGACGCTGGCCCCGGCCGCGAGCGCGGCGACCGACGGCAAGTACCGCGTCCGGGTGGTGAATCCGAAGCCGGGCACGCTGTTCCCGGCCTTCGCCTCGCGCCAGGGCCTGGACGGCGCGCCGAACCGGTTGAGCTCCAACGAGGAGTTCGTCGACCTCTCCGACGGCCGGAACGTCGCGTACACCACCGGGTTCTGGTACCCGGGCGACTACTGCCAGAAGAACGCCCCACTGGTGACGACCTGTCAGAACACCACCTGGCAGGGCGGGGCGCAGCGCACGCTGGTGTCGTTCCCGTACGGCGCGCGCGGCCAGGACGGCGTGGACGTCGACGTCACCGGCATCGCCACCGACGCGCAGACGGGCACGCTGTTCGGCGTCGCGTGGAACAAGGCCGACCGGCGGGTGTTCTCCTCGGCGGCGGCCAAGCGCACCACCGACTACGGTCCGGGCGGCGCCGGCGGGATCTACGTGACGGACCCGGCGCGGAAGGCCACCACGCTGTTCGCCACCGTCCCGGACGCCGGCGGTACGGCGCACGCGCCGGGGTCGGACGACGCGTTCCTGGCCGTGCCGGGCAAGGAGAGCCTCGGCGGGCTCAAGGTCACCGAGGACGGCCGGGACCTGTTCGTCGTCAACCTCAACTCCCGTGCGCTGTACCGCTACGACGCCACCGCGGCGACGGCCGCGGCGCCGACGGCCGTCTACCCGGTCCCGGACCCGGGCTGCCCCTCGGCCGGGGACTGGCGGCCGTTCGGCCTGGGCCTCCAGGACGGCGTCGGCTACCTGGGCGGTGTCTGCTCGGGCGAGTCGACGGGCCGGGCCTCGGACCTGCGGGCGGTCGTGCTGCCCTTCGACCCCGCCACCGGGCTGTTCCAACCGGCCGTTCTGGACCAGCCGTTGGACTACCCGCGGCAGTCGACCGTGGGCAGCGGCCCGTGCGACGGCGCGGGCTGGTTCCCGTGGACGGACACCTACCCGACCTCGCAGAACGGCCAGGCCTGCTCCGGCTACCGGGCCCAGCCGGAACCGGAGTTGGCCGAGGTCGGCTTCGAGACGGACGGCTCGATGCTGCTGGCCTTCCGCGACCGCCTGGCCGACCGGGCGACGGGCCAGTCGGCCTCGGGCGCCGCGGTCGGCGAGGTGCTGTCGGGCGGTGACCTGGACAAGGCCTGCGCGGAGAACGGCACGTACGTGCTGGACACCGACAACGGGTGCGGGCTCTCGCCCCGGGGCACCCGCTTCTTCGACACCAGCCGGTTCGGCGTCCACCACAACGCGGACTACGCCGGGATGGCGCTGTCCAAGGTCGAGAGCACCATCGGGATCTCCGGGTACGACCCGAACAACACGGCCTTCGGCTACGGGACGGCCTTCGTCCAGCGGGCGGACGGCCGGCAGGCCCCGGGGACCGGCCTGCGGCTCAACCCGGCGGACGTGCCCGCGCCGTTCGGCAAGGGCGCCTCGATGGGCGACCTGGAGGTGCTCTGCGACCGGGCGCCGCTGCAGATCGGCAACCGGGTCTGGTACGACCCCGGGCGCACGGGCATCCAGCGGCCGGGCGGGCGCCCGGTCCCCGGTGTGACGGTGCACCTGTACGACGGGGCGGGTGTGCTGGTCGGCACGACGAGGACCTCGGCGCGCGGCGAGTACTACTTCGACGACTCGAACGTCACCGGCGGCCTCGCGCCGCGCACCCGGTACACCCTCCGGCTGGACGAGCCGGCCGACTACGCCGAGGGCGGCCCGCTGTACGAGTGGGCGCCCACCCGGCACGACGTCGGCGGCGACCCGTTCGTCAACTCCAAGGGCGTCGTTCCGAGGGGCGGGAAGTACGCCGAACGGGAGCTGACCACCGGCGGACCGGGCGAGAACGACCACACCCTCGACTTCGGCTTCCGGCCGACGAGGGGCGTGCTGACCCTGGTCAAGGTGGACCAGGACGGCAGGCCGCTGGCCGGGGCGACGTTCCAGCTCTGGCGGGTCAGCGGCGGACCGGGGTGGCCGGGGTGGCTCGGCTGGCCGGGCCCAGGCCGCGAGCGCGGGGACACGCCGGTCGGCGAGCCCTGCACGACCGGGGCCGACGGCGTCTGCCGGGGCCGCGGCGGGCCGGGGACGTACTACTGGGTGGAGCTGAGGCCGCCCGAGGGCTACGCGGCGGACCGGACGGTCTTCGGGCCGCTGGTGCTCACCTGCGACAACCTCGGCGACGGGATCACGGTGACGGTGGTCAACCGGCTGATCCCCGGCCCCTGGCTGCCGCACGACCGGTGACCGGCGCCGGGCGGCCCCGCGGGGCGCAGGACTCCGCGGGCCCGCCCGGCGCGGCCGGTTCAGTGCTTCGGGACGGCGTCCGCGGACTCCGGCAGCGGGTAGGCACCCGGGTCGACCGGCCCCGGGAGGTCGGTCGCCGGGCGGCCGGGCGCGGTCGGGTCCGGCAGCGAGGGCTGCGCGGGCGGGACGGGCACCTGGCTGAACGGGATGCCGGGCGGCGCCTGGACGGGGCTGGTGCGGCCGAAGGGCGGGGCGCTCCGGCCCTGGGCGGCGCAGCCCGCCAGCGACTCCAGGCCGTCCGGGCTCTGGACGGCCGGCTGGTTGCCGGTGAAGCAGTTGCCCGGGTCGACGGAGGCCAGCACCAGGTCGGTGCCGTTGCCGGTGGCCCGGTTGCCCTCGACCCGGTTGCCGCTCGCCGGGTGCCCGGGCGGGTCGGTGATGACGATGCCGGCCGCGCGGTTGCCCTGGACCAGGTTGCGCTGCACCTGGTTCGCCGTGCCGCCGCCGATCCCGATCCCGATCCCGTAGGCGCCGTCGGCCTGTTGGGGGGTGTCGGTGGCGTTGTTGTCGGTGACGACGTTGCCCACGATCACCGCGCCGTGCTGCGGGGCGAGGGCTTCGAGGTCGTTGGAGTTGACGGTGACGCCGACCCGGTTCCCGGTGACCCGGTTGCCGACCACGGTGAGCCCGTCGGAGGCGTTGGTGATCTCGATGCCGACGGCGTTGCGCTCCACGGTGTTGCCCCGCACCAGGGTGTCGCAGGGCTTGCACTGGCCGACGTAGATGCCGGAGTCGGCGCCCCCGGAGGCGTACGAGTCCTCGATGACGCCGCCGCGGGCGTCGAAGGCGTAGATCCCGTACAGGCCGTTGTTGTAGGCGGTGACACTGCTGGCGCGGAAGCCCTCGACCACCGGGAAGCGCACGGTGTCCAGCGGGTTGTAGGCGGAGCCGCCGGCGCCGTGCTGCTGGAGCTTCTCGTCGGTGACGCCGGTGAACAGCACGCCGTTGGCGAGGTAGCCGTGGACGGTGAGGTTCTCCACCACCGAGCCGGGGCCGGAGGCGGTGATGCCGTTGACCAGCCGCAGGCCGCCGTCCAGCACCACGGTGTTGCGGTCGGTGCCGCGCAGCACGATCCGGGGCTTGGTGAGGCGCACGCTCTCCCGGTAGGTGCCCGGGTCGACCAGCACGGTGTCCCCCTCGCGGGCGACGTCCACGGCCTGCTGGATGGTCGGGAAGTGCTGCGGGACGCGGATGACCGTGCCGTCCGGGTGCTTGGCGTCGGAGGAGGACGAGCCGCCCGAGGAACAGCCGGCCAGCGCCAGGACGGCGGCGGCGAGCAGGGCGGGCAGGCGCCTGGCGACGCGGGCCCCGGGTGGGGGTGTCGTGCCGGACCGCGGGTGACGTGTGGTCAAAAGTTGCATACGGCGTGTTCTATCGTCTCCAATGTCGCCCATGCATGCCGAAACCGGAAAGGCGCAGGACCAGCCACCGACCGCGCGGGGCGCCGGGGTGGATCGAAGGGGGCTGCTCGCGGGCGGGGCGGTGGTGGCCGCCGGGCTCGGCGCGGGGGTCACGGCACTGGCCATGGGCACCGGCGGCGTCCGGGGGCACGGCCGCGGCGCCCGACCGGCGGCGGCACCGGAGCCACCGGCTATCCCCTTCCACGGCGAACGGCAGGCCGGGGTGACGACCGCGCAGCAGCCGGCCACCCAGCTGCTGGCCCTCGACCTGGCGCCCGCCGCGACCTCGGACGGGCGGGCCGCCCTGCGCGGCCTGCTCGGCGAGCTGACCCGGGTGCTGGCCGGGGCGACCGGCGGCAGCCCGGCCGACGCCCGGCTGCAGGGCGGCCAACCGGCCCGGCTCAGCAGCCTGGTGGGCGTCGGGCCGGGCCTCGCCGCCCGGCTGGGGCTGAACGTTCCGCCGGCCCTGCTGACCGAGCTGCCCGCCTTCCCCGGGGACCGGCTCGACCCGGCGCGCGGCGGCGGCGACCTGGTGGTCCAGCTGTGCGCGGCCGACCGCTGGCCGCTGTCCGTGGTCGCCGAGCAGGTCGACGCGGCGGCCCGGGCGGCGGGCGCGACCGCGCGGTGGACGCAGTCCGGCTTCCTGGCCCGGACGGCCGGCGGCGCCACCCCGCGCAACCTGTTCGGCTTCAAGGACGGCACGGCGAACCCGGACGGCACCGAGAGCGGGCAGTGGGTCTGGGGCCCGCCGGGGCCGTACGAGCACGGGACGGTGCTGGTCTACCGCCGGATCCGGATGGACACCGCCGCCTTCGCCGCCCTCCCCGTCGACCACCAGGAGCAGGTGATGGGCCGCCGGGCCGGCGACGGCGCCCCGCTCACCGGCACGGCCGAGCACGACGAGCCGGACATCTACGCCAAGAACCCGGACGGCTCGTACCTCATCCCGGCCACCGCGCACGTCCGCCTCTCCAGCCCCCGGCTGGACGGTGGCGCCCGGATGCTGCGGCGCGGCTACAACTACGACGACGGCCCGGGCGACCGCGGCCTGCTGTTCTGCGCCTTCATGCGCGACCCGGCCCAGTTCACCCGCGTCCAGAACCGCCTGGCGGCGCGCGACGCCCTCAACACCTTCATCGAGCACACCGCCTCGGCGGTGGCCTACGTCCTGCCGGGCGCGCCGGAGGGCGGGACGCTGGGGGAGGGGTTGTTCGGGTGAGCCGGGGGCGGTGGTCGGCCGCCCCGCCCGACGGCTGAGGCCGGGCGGCCGACCACCGGTGCCGGCTCCCGGCCGACCGCCGGTGCCGCCTCCCGTTCGACCTACCAGTCGACCGGGAGGCGGGCCGGGCTCCGGGTGGTGCCGCCGAGCTGCCAGGCGAGGTCCGCTACCGGGGTGGTGAGGCGCAGGCCCGGCAGGGCGGTGGCGAGCCGGTGCAGGGACTCCCGCATCTCCAGCCGGACCCGCCAGGCGCCGATGCAGTAGTGCGGGCCGGAGCTGAAGGCGAGGGTCGGGGCGGGGAGCGGGAGGCCCAGGTCGGCGTCGAGGCCCTCGGGGTAGACGGCCGGGTCGCGGTTGGCGCTGCCGAGGCTGACGGCGACGACCGAGCCGGCCGGGATGGTCACGTCGCCGACCTCGACCGGCGCGGTGGTGCGGCGGATGGTGGCCTCGTCGTCGCCGAGCGGGATGTAGTGCAGCAGCCGTTCGGCGGTGCGCTCGGCGGTGTCCGGGTCGGCGAGGCGCGGCCAGTGCTCGGGGCGTTCGCCGAGCACGTAGACCAGGGCGTTGGCGAGGGCGCCGGCGACGCTCTCGTTGCCGCTGGCGGTGAGCCCGGCGACCAGGAAGACGAGGGACTCCTCGGGGACGCCGCCGTCCTGGTCGGCGGCCCGGACCAGCCGGCTGACCAGGTCGTCGCCCGGCTCGCGGCGCCGGCGGGCGACCAACTCGCCCATGAAGGAGCCGAATTCGGCGAGGGTGGCGTCGTGGTCGGGGTCCGTGCCCGGTTGCTGTCCGCCGTCCTGCCCGCCGTTCTGACCGCCGCCCGGCTCGCCGCCCTGGTCCTCGCCCTGGGCGAGCAGGGCGCGGGTCCAGCGCCGCAGCCGCTCCTCGTCCAGGTGGTCCGGCCCGTCCCCGTCGAGCCCCATCAGCCGGGTGGTGACGGCGAACGGCACCGGCCGGGCGAAGGCGGGGACCAGGTCGGCCGTCGGGCCGGCGGCGACCAGCCGGTCCACGGACTGCTGGACGGCGGCGGCGACCCACGGCTGCCAGCCGGCGATGGCACGCGGGGTGAAGGCCCGTTGGGCGGTGCCGCGCAGCCGGCGGTGGGCGGGCCCGTCCTGGTTGAACAGGGACGCCGGGTTGGCGGCCACGTCGGCGGTGGCGCCCGCGGTGCCGACGTCATGCAGGTCGGCCCGGGTGACCCGGGGGTCGCCGAGGACCTGCCGGACGTCGTGGTAGCGGGTGATCAGCCACGCGGGGGTGCCGTCCGGGAGGGTGGTGGGGTGGGGCGGCTGGGCAGGGGTGGTGGGGAGCCGGTGGAGTGGGGGGAGGGTGGTCCCGGTGTCGGCTGCGGCGGAGTCCATGGGTCCCTTCGCGGGGTTCGGAGGTCCGACTGGTCGAGGGGAGTCAGAGCATCCAATTGTCATATGTTCATGAGGAATTGGGCGCTTGCGGAGCTTCTCCCCTTACGTCCCGATGGTATGCCCTCGGTGCCCCCAGTCGGGTGCCGGATCGACGGGCAGCAGCGGCCGGAGCGCGCCCAGCACGGCGCCGATGCAGGCGTCCCGCAGCTCGGTGCGGGAGCAGCTCTCCTCGGTCAGCCAGTCGATGACCAGCACCCGGACGAACACCAGCCAGCTGCGCAGGACCTGCGACACCGCCAGTCGCGCCCGCTCGTCCGCGAGTGGGAGGACGCCGAGCAGCCGGCCGCGCAGGGCGTCGAGCTCCTCGGTGATGATGGTCTGGATCACCTGGTCCCCGGCCAGCACGCGGTTGGCCGCGAGCACGGCGTGCCGGTTGGCGATGAAGTAGTCGAGGTGGGCGTCCATGCCCTCGACCAGCTGCTCGACCAGGGTGTCGCCCGGGTCGAACCGGCTCCTGGCGAGCAGGTCGGCGGAGGCCTCCCGGTAGACGGCGGCGAAGAGTTCGTGCTTGCTCGCGAAGTGCCGGTAGAGCAGGGCGCGGGAGACCCCGGCCCGCTCGGCGACCTCCTCCATCAGCACCCCCTCGTACGGCCGTTCGGCGAACAGCCGGGCACCGACGGAGAGCAGCTGGGCGCGTCGCTCGGCGGGGGAGAGCCGGCGGCGCCGTTCGTGGACTGGCATGCGGGCCAGGCTACTTGACACGTGTCTACTTGCCGGCGCTAGCGTGGTGGGCAACGTAGTAGACACGTGTCAACCAGACCTCTGTGAGGGGTGGACGGGCCATGGCCAAGGCGTTGCGGGTGCTCGCGTGGACGATGGGGATCGCCTGCGTGGCGATCGGCTTCCTCCACATCCTGCTGGGGAACTCCGCGATGCCCGGGATCGCGGACGCGGGCCCGACGGTCGGCAGCTTCGGCCGCTTCATGGGCGCGGTCTTCGCCGGGTACGGGGCGGCCTGGATCCACGCCGCCCGGCAGGCGCCGGTGCCCGCCCGGCCGGTGAGGTGGCTGGCGGCGGTCCTCCTGCTGGGCGGCCTCGCGCGGGTGCTGTCGCTCGTCGTCGACGGCCGTCCGCACTGGTTCCAGCTGGTGCTGATGGGGATCGAACTCGGGCTCGCACCCGTGTACTTGTGGCTCGCCGACGCGGACGAGCGGGTGCACGCGGAGCGGCGGTCCTGAGCTCCCCCGGTTCCGTCATCGGGGGCCGGTCGTCAGCGGAGGCTATGCTGCCCCTGCGATCGAACGTACGTCCGCGAGGAGGGTCCGGAGCATGAGCGGCACCGTGGTGGCGGTCAGCAGCAACGCCGAGTACTCGTTCACCAAGCCGAACCGGGACGGCATCACCCTGCTCGCCGGCTAGGGCCTGTCTTCGAACTCGCGTCTGCGGGGCGACGCCGGGGCACGCACCTCGCCGCGTTGTCGTCGGTCGCCAATGCTCCGCAGTGGCTCCCTCCTCCGCCTTGCGAT
>NZ_JBHUAL010000119.1:0-29405 GCF_042789775.1 Kitasatospora sp. NPDC056800
GCCCCGCTCACCCCACGACCTCGGTGCTCCACGTGCCGTTCCGCAACGCGGTCTCCTGGAGCTTCCCGTCGCTCCGGCGGGCCGTGTAGACGCGGGTGACGCCGCCGTGGTCCACCACCGCCGGCTCGAAGCCGTCGGCCACCTGCTGAACACCGGCGTTCGCCAGGGAGTCCTGTGGCGCCCACCCGCCGCCCGCCGCCTTCGTCTCGGTCAGCAGGCCGTTCCTGTCGACCAGGAACAGGCTGGTGGTCCCGCCGTGCACCAGGGCCGCCGGGGCGGAGCGTGGCACCGGCACCCGGAAGTCCTTGGTCAGGTCGTGGAGTCGCCACCCTGCATCCTGCGTGCCGCCCGCCGACGTCCCCGGAGGCGTCAGCCGGGCCTCCGAGAGATGGCCGTCGCCGCTGTTGACGGTGAAGACGCTCGTCACCCCGTCGTGCACCACCGCGCTCGGCGTCATGACGGACGACGGCACGCCGGTCATGGTGAAGATGTTCCACTTCTCGCCGATCCTCAGCGACGACTCCTGGAGCTGCTGGTCCTTCGTGATCGTGTACACCCTGACCAAATCCCCCTCCACCACCGCCACCGGCGCGGTGCCGGCGGCGACCGGCGCGGCGGGCAACTGCCCCGCGCCCAGGAGCCCGAGGTCGTCGTGCAGGTCCTGCCTGCCCCAGCCCGAGTCGTCCAGGTAGGACCGCCGCAGGTGGTTGTCCACGCCGACGGTGAACACGTTGACCTTCCCGTCCAGTACCGCCGCGGTCGGAGTGCTCCGGACCTCCTGATCACCGAGGTCGGTGGCCTGCCAGTCCTTGTTGGGTTCCAACCGGGCCTCCACCAGGTGCTTGTTCACGGAGTTCACGACAAACACCCGGACGATGCCCTTGTCGAGCACCGCCACCGGGCGGGTGCCGGCCAGCACCTGGGGGATGGTGGAGTCTTCGGACCTGAGTGCGTAGTCCACCACCCTGACCTGGCCCGGGTTCGGGCTCTGCCGGAGCTTCGCCGCCTCGTTGCCGAGGTCCACGTAGCTCTCCAGGAGCTGCTGGTCCTTGTACGCCGTGAAGACACGGAGGTGCTGGTCGTCGGCCACCGCCGGACCGGCCGCGTTCCCGGGCGTCGCCGTGGCCGTCATGGCGGCGTCCTGGGCGGGTGAGGAGGCCGAGGATGTCGCGGAGGGCAAGGGGGCGGAAGAGGCCGAGGGGGCCCCGGTGTCCCGGGCGGGCGAGGAAGCCGCGGCGCCGGCGCCGCGGCCGGCGTCGTCATCGCTCTGGAGCAGGGCCCAGGACAGGACCGACGCGCAGACGACGGCGACCGCGGTGGCCAGCGCGATCCGGGTCCGGCGCTCCCGCAGCCGTCCGGGGCGGGGCACGGTCGGTGTGGCTGTCGCCGTCGGTGTCGGTGTCGGCGTCGGTGCTGCCGTCGATGTCGGCGTCGGCGTCGCCGACGCGGGAGGGGTGACCGGAGGGGAGACCGGGAGGTCGGGCTCGGTGGGCGTGGCAGCGACCGCCGGTCCGCCGGTCGGTTCCGCCGCTACGGGGTCGTGCTGCGGACCGGCGCCCCCGACCGCCGGTCCGGGGCCGTCGAGCATGGCCAGCCCCGCCGCCGCGTCGGGCCGACCGGCCGGGTCCCGGGAGAGCAGCGCGGTGATCAACGGCGCCAGCCTGCCCGCCCGTTGGGGCGGCGGGACGAGGGCGAGCGCGACGGCGGCGATCGTCATCGCGGTCGTCTCCCGCCGGAACGGCGACACCCCCTCGACGGCCTCGTACAGCGTCGCGCCGAGGCTGAACAGGTCGACGGCCGGGGTGTCCGGCTCGTGGGCCAGCCGCTCCGGGGCGATGTAGTCCAGCGTCCCGACCAGGGACCCGGTGGTGGTCAGCACGGTGCCCGCGTGGTTCTTGGCGATGCCGAAGTCGGCCAGCAGCACCCCACCGTCGTCGGCCAGCATGATGTTCGACGGCTTCACGTCGCGGTGGAGGATGCCCACCCGGTGCGCAGCGGCCAGCGCCCGTAGCACCCCGACGGCCACCTCGGCGGCCCGCTCCGGCCCCAACGGCCCGTCGGCCCGGAGCACCTGCGCCAGCGAACGGCCGCGGACCAGCCGCATCACCATCCACGGGCCGCCGTCCTCCACCACCACGTCGTGCACCGTGACGATGTTGGGGTGGTCGCGGAGCGCGGCCGCGTGGCGGGCTTCCGCCATGGCCCGGGCGATGGCCTGCTCGTGCTCGTCCTCGGAGAGGTCCTCCTCCTCCCAACGGACCTCCTTCACCGCGACCTCGATGTCCAGCAGTTCGTCCCTGGCCTCCCAGACCTGGCCCATGCCCCCGGCCGCCAGAGCTCTCACCAGCCTGAACCGTCCGCCGACGAGCCTGTTCGGTGCGGAACTCGAGTCCATGCGAAACCCTTACGCAGTTGGATGGTGACGGAACGTCAGGTCGAGTACAGAGCATAGCGAGGACGTGCGCCGGTTCGGGCCCCGAACCGTAACCGTCCGGCGCCCGGCCCCGACGCCCGCGCTGGTTCGCGCCGGACCGCGCCGGTTCACGCCGGTTCGCGCCGGACCGCCCGGTCGGCCACTCCAGGACCTCGCCCCCGAGACGAACCCCACGGACCGGCGGCCCGCCTTGACGGCCCGCTGGTCGGCTGGGCAGGGAAGTGGGGCCGCCCGCCTCCGGTGTCACCGGCAGCGGATAGCCTCCGGCCGGAACGAACGGCTGACGGGAGTGGGCGTGGACATCGAGGAGACACTGGACCGGCTCGGCGCGGTCATCGGGCCACCGCCCGCGGGCGGAGTCGTCCCGGTCCCTTGGGAGCTCGGGCCCGAGGTGCTCGGCTTCCAGCTGCCCGCGGACTACCGGGCGTTCGTCGACCGCTACGGGATGGTCAGCATCAGCGACGAACTGCACATCTACACACCATCGGCGGCGCCCAGTTCCCAGGTCAGTCAGCCGCTCGGTTTCGAGGGATTCCTGTACGACACGACCGATCCCTACGGATACTGCGCCTGGCTGGCCGAGGCCTACCGGGACGGGGACCACGACGAGTGCCCGTACCCGCTGTTCCCGGCCGAGGGAGGGCTGCTGAAGTGGGCCAACAACTCCAACTCGGACCACTTCTTCTGGCTGACGCGGGGCCCGGACCCGGACCGCTGGCCGGTCGCCGCCAAGTTCCACTCGATGCGGGAGTGGGACCTGTTCGAGGGCGGCTTCCTGGAGTTCCTGCTCGCGGCGGTGACGGAAAAGTACCCGTACCACGACGACGTCGTCCCCGGCGGGACGAGGCAGCTCGGCGACGGCCGCGCCTACCGCCCCGGAGGAGACTGGTCGAAGCACCTACCGCACTGAATCCGCGGACACGGCCGGCCCCGGCCGACCCCCTGCCGCCACGGCCAGGCCCCCCAACCACCCGCCGCGCGCAGGAAGTCGACCCCGCCGACTTCCTGCACAGCCCCGAATCAGCCGCTCAACTCCACCCCTTGCCCTTCCGACCACCGGCGCAGGTCCGCCGGAGCCACCCGATCGAGACTCCCGTCCGAGTGGCAGCCCTCAAGATCGGAGCAACGGCCTTCAAGGCGCAGGCATGTAATCCAGGGGAAGCTCGACTCCTGTACCGGCGTGCAGCCGTGCCATGTCCTGTCGGTCCTTGTCCGTGGCTTCATAGCCGAGGTGACACCGCATCTGCGTCGCCGCGTCGACACACGGGACCTGGCGCCCGCCGATGGTCCCGGTCACCGGCGGCGGGTAGTGGAACCGTTCACCGCCCGGGAGAAGCTGCACCCCGCCCTCGCGGGAGGAGCCGAGGACGGGGTGCAGGTCGATCTCCCGGCCGGCACCGTCCGCGACGGCAAGCGCGGCGGGCAGCCAGTCCCGCAGGACCTCCGTGAACCCGGCCTCGGCCAGCGCGTCTCGCACCACGTCCAGTTGGTCCAACAGGACGACCAGGTCGAGGTCCGCATGGGTTCGGGTCGTCTCCCCGATCAGGGCGTCCACACCCCAGCCGCCGTCCACCCAGCCAGCGGCCCCTGCGCTCTTGAGCAGGTCCAGCACTTCGAGTACATCGGATTCCTTCAGCACCAGGGCACTCTGGCAGCGCGGACGAGCTGTAGCCACCGAGATACCCGCCGATCCGGCGCAGTTCGCCACCGACTACGGCCCGGCCCGCGAGCGCGGGTTCAGTGCCTGCGGTCCTCGACCGTCCAGTCGTCGCCCAGCTCGCGGCGCAGCGCCTCCAGCGCCACGTCGGCCTCGCTTCGGAACGATTCCTGCTGGTCCCGGGTCCAGGGCGAGGGGCCGGCCGGGTGGTCCCAGTCGAGGGAGGACTGGTACAGGTCGGCGAGTCTGGTGAGTTCGTTCCGGGTGGCCGGGGTGATGGGCAGCTTCTCCAGGGCGCAGGGGTATCCGTAGGGGCTGTCGAAGTCGGCAGTGCCGGGAGGGCCCGGCCACAACGGGGTGTCGACGCCGTAGTCGAAGCAGAACCGCAGGCGAGAGGGCATGCCCCAGCCTTTCACGGCGCCGAGCACACCGTGCGGGCGGCCGACGTGCTCAGCCCAAGCTCCCAACCGCCCCCGCGCACGGGAAGTCGGCTCCGCCGACTTCTCACGCAGCCGCGTGGTGATCCGCGGACCGGGTGGCCGCAAAACTCGGAGCGAGCGCCGTCGCACAGGCCCGATACTGATCGCCATGGCCGACGAACCCCTGTCCATCCCCCTTGCCGACCTGCGCCGATCGTTCGACCTGGTACTGCGCCACATCGAGGCCGCCACACCAGGCGACAGCCTCGCCCTGGACAAGGACTACTTCTGGTCCGTCCCTCCGGACGGCCTCTACGACGTCTACCGGGCCCCGGACGAGCTCACGATCGGTCAGCTCTCCGAGTCCTGGCAGCACCTGACCGGCCTCCTCGCCGAGCCGGACCGCGCGGTGGGATACCACCTGGTGTGGCTCGCCGACATCCTGCGGGCGATCGGCCAGGACATCGCGGCCTGAGGAGGCCTCGGATCATTGATCAACCCCGTGGTGTGAGGCGCTGGACGACGCCCTTCCGGTCAGCCCAGTGACGCGCTCGCCGCGCGCAGCTCGTCCAGAGCCGCCAGGACGTACCCGGCGAGCTCCCGTTCGGCGCCGCCGTCGCCCTCGGCCCATTCGGCGTACCCCCGCTTGAAGGCGAGGACGCCCAGCTCGCCCGCGAGGGCCGCGATCGGATCGGGTACGCCGCGGGCGACCAGCGCGGCGGTCATCGCGGCCGCGAGGCTGACGGTCTTGAGGGTGTCGCGTTCCTGAAGCTCGGCGCTGGCCGCGATGGCCGCCTTCAGACGGGGGGCGAGTTCGCGGGTGGCCGGGCCCATCGCGGTCGAGGCGCGCTCGAGACCGGCACCGACCGCCTCCAGCGGGCTGGCGTCTCCGGGCGCTTCGGCGATGCCCTCGGTCAGCAGCCGGCTCAGCGTCTCCTGCCCGGCGACCAGCAGCTCGCGCTTGTCGGGGAAGTGCCGGAAGAAGGTGCTCTTGGTGACCCCGGCGCGCTCGGCGATCTGCGCGACCGTCGTGGCGTCGTACCCCTGCTCCGTGAACAGGTCGACCGCGGCCACGACGAGGCGTTCACGCGCACCTGGTTCCCATCGACTCATGGGTTCAGCATATGCGATGGGACTCTTGTCCCATCATCCTGCTACGGTGATGGGACAAGAGTCCCATCACTTCCGGGAGGATTCCCATGCGCGTCTTCGTCACCGGCGGCACCGGTCTGATCGGCTCCGCCGTCGTCGCCGAACTCCTCGGCAACGGCCACACCGTCCTCGCGCTCGCCCGCTCCGACGCCTCCGCCCGGGCCGCCGAGGTGGCCGGCGCCGAGCCGCTGCGGGGAGGCCTCGCCGACCTGGACGTGCTGCGCTCCGGCGCCGCCCAGGCCGACGGGGTGATCCACCTGGCCTTCGGCAACGACTTCAGCAGCCCCGAGGCCCTCGCCCGGAACGTCGCCGAGGAGACCGCCGCCCTCACCACCCTCGGCGAGGAGCTCCTCGGCAGCGACCGCCCCCTGGTCACCGTCTCGGGTACGCCCCACGTGCCGGGCCGCGCCTCCACCGAGGCCGACCCGGTGCCGACCGACGGGCCGGTCGGCGGCCGCGGTCGCACGGTCACGGCGATGCTGGGCCTGGCCTCGCGCGGAGTCCGGAGCACCTCCGTCCGCCTGCCGCGCACGGTCCACAACGAGGGCGCGGGCGGGTTCGCCGGCCTGCTGACCGACATCGCGCGCCGCAGCGGGATCTCCGGCTACCCCGGCGACGGCACCCAGCGCTGGCCCGCCGTCCACGCGCTCGACGCGGCCGCCCTCTTCCGGCTCGCCCTGGAGCGGGCGGAGCCCGGCACCGCCTGGCACGCCGTGGCCGACGAGGGGGACGAGGTGCGGGACATCGCGGCCGTCATCGGCCGACGACTGGGCCTGCCGGTCCGGTCGGTGCCGGAGGAGACCTACGGCCCGCTGGGCCCGATCTTCCGGGCCGACCAGCCCGCGTCCAGCGCCCGCACCCGGCAGGCGCTCGGCTGGGAGCCTCGGCAGCCCGGCCTGCTGGCGGACCTGGAGAACATCCGGCCCTGACCGGCAACCGGCTACGGGCGACCGGGGGCGTCCCCGCAACGGAGCAGCTCGCAACTCCCCCCTCCCGTACGGCACTTCACGTCCACAACAAGGTCCACACCAAGCAGGAGGTTCCATCATGGTGGCAGTCGTCTTCGGCGCCCGCGGCAACGTCGGTCGTCATGTCGCCGACGGCCTACTGGCCGCCGGTGAGCAGGTCAGAGCGGTCAGCAGGACCCCGGCCACGGGCTCGACGCCCGGGTACGAGGCGGTCGTCGCCGACCTGGACCGTCCCGAGACGCTGCCCGCGGCGCTCGACGGTGCCGACAAGCTGTTCCTGTACGGAATGCTCGACCCCCAGAAGCCCTACGACATCGAGAAGGTCACCGCGGCGGCCGCGGCGGCCGGGATCCGGCAGGTGGTCCTGCTCTCGTCGGTGGCGGTCGTCCTCGACCCCGCCGCCGACCACCCGGTCGCCCGCCTGAACCGCGCGATCGAGCAGGCCGTCCAACGGTCCGGCCTGGACTGGACGTTCCTCCGGCCGGGGACGTTCGCGACCAACACCCGTACCTGGTGGGCCGAATCGATCCGCACCGGCAACATCGTCCGCCTCCCCTACCCGCTCGCGCAGTCGGCGCCGGTGCACGAGAAGGACATCGCGGCGCTGGCGGTGACCGCCCTCACCGAACCGGGCCACTCGCACCAGGCCTACACCGTCCACGGGGCCGAGTCCCTGACCCTGCGACGCCAGGTCGAGCACATCGGCGAGGCCATCGGCCGCCCCATCCGGGTCGAACACGTCTCCCACGAGCAGGCCCGCGCGGACGTCGCCAGGACCATGCACCCGGTCGTGGCCGCGGCGATCGTCGGCCAGTGGGCCGCCGCCGACGGTGTCGCGGCCGTGACCTCCGTCATCGCCGAAAAGATCACCGGCGCCCCGGCACACGCCTACGCCCAGTGGGCCGTCGACCACGCCGACGACTTCCGCTGAGCCCGTCGTACCGACCGGGCGAAGTGTCGGGTCATCACCAGCACGGCGCGCACTGCCGAGGGTGGTCTTCGCGGGCGGCGTCCCGTCCGCGAAGGCCACCCTCGTGTGTGCGCGTCTGCGCGAGCCGCCGACAGATGGTGGACGCCGCCGCCGACTTCGTCACCAGGAACACCGCCCGAACCGTTCCGAGGGCGCAGCGGGCTACTCCGGGGGCCCGCCGAGCGGCGGGATCACGTCCAGTTGCTGGAGGAAGCCGAGGACGTCCTTGTCCGACCACTTCTCGGCGAGCTTCCCGTTCTCGATGCGGTGGATCACCGTCGCCGTCATCGTGATCGGCCGGCCGGTCGCCGGGATGCCCGGGAGGTCCCCCACGCACATCCCACGGCCCGTCAGCCGGGTCACCACCTTGTCGCCCTCCGCGATCTGGTCCTCGATCTCGTGGACTCCGGGCGTGGCCTCCCAGAACAGCCGGAACGCCTGCTTCAAGCCCTCCCGGCCGGCGGCGAGCCCCGGGAACGGCGGCGGCGAGTGGTCCTGGTAGTCCTCGGCGACGAGGTCGTCCATGGCCTCCAGGTTGCCGGCGTCCACCTCCTGGTAGAACCGGCGGACCAGCCTCTTGTTCTCTTCGATGGACATGGGCACCTCTCCCTGCGTACGGTCGCGCCGCCGGAGCGGCGCACGACGCCCGCATCGTCGCCCGCCCGCTCCCCGCGCCACGTCCTCGGCACGCGCGGCCGCCGTGGACGTTCACCCGGAAAGCAGCCGTGCGGAAAGCCGCCGTGCGGGCCCGCCGTCAACGGGCAGTTGGGACGTACCGGTCCGCCGACAACGCGAAGACCCGGACTCGCCGGCCGCCGGTGGGATTGACGGTCTCGCGGTCCAGTCGCATCCCCAGCTTGGTCATGATCCGCTCGGAGGCGTCGTTGCCCACCTGGGCGATGCTGACGATTCGCTCCAGCCCCCGCTCCTCGAAGCCGAACCGTACGGCGGCCGCGGCCGCTTCGGTGGCCAGGCCCCGCCCCCAGTGGGCACGTCCCAGCCGCCAGCCGACCTCGACCGCCGGCAGCACCTCCGGCAGGTAGGAGGGCACCGAAAGGCCGGTGAACCCGGCCAGTTCGCCGGTGGAGCGGATCTCCACGGCGAACAGGCCGAAGCCCCGCGCCTCCCACTCCCCCTCCCACGCCCGGATCCCGTCGCGGGTCTGCTGCTCGTCACGGACGCTGCCGTCACGGATCCACCGCATGACCTCGGGGTCGGCGTTGACGGCGGCCATGGGCGCGACGTCCTCCTCGCGCCAGCGACGCAGGATCAAACGGGGAGTCTCAAGCCTGATCATCCGATCATTCTGGATCGCCGAGGGGCTCTCCGCCAGCGTCGCCGGGCACCGAGGGAACTTGTACGAAGGCCGCATCCGGACCCGCTACCGCAGGTGGGCGAAGGCCTGGTCGGCGTCGGCGACGGCCTCGGGCCGCACGTCGCGGGCGCTCCGCCCGTCGGCGATCTTCTGCCAGTTGGCGCGGGCAAGCACCCGTTGGACCGCGATCGCCTGGGCCGCCCTCAGCCGCGCCTGGACGTCCGGGCCCGGATCGAGGGCCTCGGCCAGCGCCTGCTCGTCCGCGAGCATGTACTGCAAGAGCCGCCCCGCCAGGCTCGGCGTGGTGAACACCAGACGGTGGAAATCCACCACCGCTGGATGGTCGTTGAGGCCGGTGACGGGTTCGAACCGATCGAGGCCGTCCAGGAAGTGCGCGTGCAGTGCCGCCATCGGCGAGACGTCGGACGGGCGGTCGCGCACGACGCGCGCGGCCTCGCCCTGGTGGTCCGCGAACCGCTGAAGGACCAGGTCCTCCTTGGTGGGGAAGTACCGGAAGAGGGTCGGCTTGGAGACCTCGGCCACGGCGGCGATGTCGCTGACCGAGACCTGGTCGAATCCGTGCGCCAGGAACAGTGAGACCGCCGCTTCGGCGATGGCGTCACGGGTCCGCGCCTTCTTGCGGGCGCGCAGCCCCGTCGGCTCGATCACCTGAACAGCATAACATTAGTGACCAGGTTGCGTTTTTAACTGAGTAACGATTCCCTGGAAGGGTGACCCAGCCAAACAGCACACGAAACACCGCACGACCCCCCATGCCGCCGGTGCTCGTCACCGGGGCCACCGGCCGGATCGGGCGCGGAGTCGTCGACGAACTCCTCACCGCGGGCGTACCGGTCCGCGCCCTCACCCGTCGTCCCGAAGCGGCCGCGACGCTGCCGCCCGGCGTCGACGTCGTCACCGGCGATCTCACCGTGCCCGCCTCCCTCGACGGGGCACTGCGGGGCGTCGGCGCCGTCTTCCTCCTCTGGACCGCACCGCCGCCGACCGCCGCGGCAGTCGTCGAGCGCCTGGCCGCCCACGCGCAGCGCGTCGTCCTCCTCTCCTCACCGCACCAGACGCCCCACCCCTTCTTCCGGCAACCGAACCCCATGGCGGTGCTCCACGCCGAGATCGAGCGACTCATCGCGGCCACCGGCCTCGAATCGACGATCATCCGGCCGGGGATGTTCGCATCGAACTCGGTGGCCTGGTGGGCACCCGCCATCCGCGCCGGCGAGGTGGTCCGCTGGCCGTACGGCGCCGCCGAGACCGCCCCCGTCGACGACCGTGACATCGCTGCCGTCGCGGCCCGGACCCTCTACGAGGACGGACACGCCGGCGGCGACTACGTCCTCACCGGCCCCGAGTCCCTGAGCCAGGCGGCGCAGGTGGAGATCATCGGGAACGTCCTCGGACGCCCGACCAGGTTCGAGGAGCTGTCGCCGGACGAGTTCCGCGGCGCGATGGACGGAAAGGCACCGCGCCCGGCCGTCGACATGCTGCTCAACGCCTGGGGCGCGACGATCGGAAGGCCCGCGTACCTCACCTCCGCGGTGTCCGACATCCTCGGAGTACCGCCGAGGCCGTTCGCCCGGTGGGTCGCCGACCACGCCGAAGCGTTCAGGCCGGGCCCGACCCCGTCGACCTGACCTTCGCCCGAGTCATCGCCCGAGCCGTCGGCCGAGCCGTCGGCCGGGTAGCGGGGGCCGCGTCGGCCGCCATAGCGTGGCGGGTCAGGACAGCACCGGCCCGGTGGGAGGAACGACATTGCAGGGACGGAACCACAGTTCGCCGCCTACGCCCCCGACCCGGCCGAACGGCACGCACCCGTGATCGCGGTGGTGGCGGAGGCCACCGAGGACGACGTACCCGCGCTGGCCGAGCTGCAGGCCCGGGCGCGCGGCGGCTCGGCGGACGAATGGGCGGACCGCATCCACCGGGCACTTCGCGGTGAGCGCAGCCTGATGGTCACCGCGAAGGTCTCCGGTGAAGCCGTCGGGTACGCGAGTGCGGCCTACCTGCCCGCGCACCCGGCGGACGGCGCCCCGGCCGGCCACTACCTGACCGGCGTCACGGTGGATGCCGCCTGGCGGCGCCGGGGCCTGGCGAGGCTGCTGACCCGGCGCCGGATGGAATGGGCCTGGGAAAGGGAGTCGACGGTCTGGTGCTTCGTCTCCGCCAGGAACCGCGCCTCGCTCGATCTGCACCGGGAACTCGGCTTCGTGCAGGTGGAGTTCGGCGCCTCCTTCCAAGGCGTTGGATTCGCGGGCGGCGAAGGCCGGCTCCTACGGGCGGACCGGCCGCGGACGCCCTCGCCCGACATTGCAGGAACGTCCCGTGAGAGCCTGCCCGAACGCCACGGTCCAGGCCCCGGGCCCATCAGCACCTGCGATGCCACCACGCCAACTCGGCGTCCGCCGTCGGCTCATGATGCGTCCGCCTGAGAAGCACCACGTCCAGGCGATCCAGCTGAACCCGGAGTTCGCCCGCAGCCCTTGGCGGAAGCATGAACAGAGCCTCCTGCAACGCGTCCCGGGCCCGGCCCGACCCACAGCACGGACAGGTGAACTCGGCCTCCCACCGCCTCCATAGGCGCTCGGTGCCGTGGACACGCACGGACCACACGCTCAGCGCCACTGACACCATGCCCGGGGCCAACCGCTCCCGCTCAAGCACACGGACGGCGGCGTTGGCCGCCCCCGAAAGACCCGGGACATCGCGATACCGCACCCAGGGCCTCCCCCAGCCGCGTACGCGCGGCCGAAGTGAAGCCGGTGTTCTACGCGGCATGGCCCCTTCGAATGCACGTCATGGATGACATCATCCCATGCTCCGAGATCGACCCGGTAGAACCCGGACCCGCCGGACATCAGGATTGAAAGATTTCCTGACGGCTTTCAAACGGTCAAAAACCAGGTGCGGATACCCCGGCACACACTCCTATACTCGTGCGAACTCACGGAAAGGAGGTGCAGGCGGTGAAACTTGCCGAGGCACTGGCAGAACGCGCGGAGGCGACGCGCCGAATAGAACAGCTGCGGGCGCGCGTCGTCAGCAGCGCGCGGCACCAGGAGGGGGAGACCCCCGCCGAGGACGCGGCCCAGCTGCTGGCCGAAGTCGGTGAAGTGCTGGACGCCCTGGAAACGTTGATCCGGCGGATCAACCGGACCAACGCCACCGTGGAGATGGGACCGGACGGCACGCTCACCGACGCCCTCGCGCGCCGGGACGTCTTGCGGCTGCGCCACTCCGTGGTCACCGCGGCGGCCGACGCGGCGGCGGGTACCGGCGAACGGGGATACGGCCGGCAGCTCCGGTCCGAACTGATGATGCTCTCCGCACTCCCGGTCGCGGACCTGCGCGCCCAGGCGGACGCACTCGCCCGGGACATCCGCGAGGTCGACGTGCGGATCCAGCGGACCAACTGGGAGGTCGACCTGCCGGACTGAGCACTCCGGCAGAATGACGGGACGCGATGTGGAGCAGGTAGCAGCTTCGGAGGCGTGCACACACCGAGGGCCGGCGGTACTCCGGCCCACTCCTGGCGCGTGAAGAGCAACGCGGGGTTCGACTCCCCACCAACAGCGCAGCTCAGCACCGCGTACAGGTAACAGTGCACATCACACAGCACATCACCATGTGCAGATCCGAAGCGGCGAGGGCGGGTTCGGGGCTTTCCACACCGTGCCACGGGTTTCCCCGTGGACCATCGGACGTACACCACCCCTCCTATCATGGAGGCATGAGTTCGTATACGGGCACTGAGACTCGACCGGAACTGACTACGGCATTGAGTGGGAACGAACTGGCCCGCTGGTACTGGACGCTGGCCGAACTGACCACGCTCGCCCGGGAACTCGGCGTGCCGCGCGGCGGCGGAAAGGCAGCACTGACGGAGCGGCTACGAGCCGCACTCGACGGCGCCGCCCCACCCGCCGCCCCACCCCGCGCACGCAAAGCCGGCCGCCAACTCGCCGCACCGGTCGACGGATCCACCGTCATCCCCGAGGGCCAGCGGTGCAGCCAAGTCCTGCGCGAGTACTTCCGCCGCGAGATCGGCCCGGCCTTCCACTTCGACGCCCACATGCGCACCTTCATCGCCGAATCCGCCGGACGCACCCTGGCCGACGCCACCACCCACTGGCACACCACCCGCCAGGCCGCCGCCCAACCCCAGGACATCGGCCCACAGTTCGAACTCAACCGCTTCCTCCACACCTGGCACACCTCCCACCCGGCCGGCACCCACACCGAAGCCCTTGCCGCCTGGCGCACCCACCGCGCCCACCCCCGCAGCCCGGCCACGGGGTGACCGGCCCCAAGAGGCCGGGGAGCAGGGCTCGACGAGGTGACCGCCATCGAGAGCATCATGGCTGCCGCCGCGCAGAAGCTGGAGGCCATGCGCGACCGGGCAGCACAACCGTCCGCGGTCCACCTCGGCATGCCCGACATCCGACGCGACACCGGACGAAGCAGCGCAAACGTCTAGAGATCCTTCCCATCGGATCCTAAGCTTCGCGGATGACCTATGAAGAGTTGTGCTGGGAACCGATAGCGGCGCTTCCAGAAGGCGAGCCCGAGACGTCCTTCGGTGGGCGTTGGGAGGACCGGCTCTGGTTGAACGTTCCTGGCCCCTTCTATACCGGGATCGCCGATAACTGTTGGACGGGCCGGCTACACGCACCACGTCATGTACTCTACGGCGGCGAGTACTTCGGTGAATATGTGTATCGCCAGCCGGCGACCACGGCCGAGGTCCTGAACCTGGTGACAGCAGCCCAGGAAGATCCGTACCGCGGCTATGCCTGCGACGGCAACAGCCGATGGACACCCGAGGCTGTTCGGGACTGGTGGCTCGACCGTGGGCGGGTCACCGAGTACCTGGAGTCCCTCCTGCCCACATGGTCATCCAGCGACAGGTCTGACGAGAGGGAAGCCGCGGAGGGGCTGAGGGACTTTGCCGCCTACATCACTGAAGGGCTCCGCGCGGACCTCCGGAAGTACCTCTTCCGGCTTCAAGAGGGCTGCTACCCAAAGAACTCCGGACCACTGCCTGAGCTCCGATAGGCAATGACGGCCTTGGGGAGACCGGCCAACGGTGCGAGGGCCAGTTGACGATCGCTGCGATCAGCGGCAGATCCAGTAGCTGTTTCGGGCCGGATGCCTGCGTCGCTGACCGGTCGGGCACGTCACAGCAATGGTGCCGTCCTCGTACGAGACTCGGTCGCCGACCGCGACGAATACCGACCCGTCCAGTTCGACCCGGAAGTCGGGGCGGAGCAGGAACTCGCTGACCAGCAGCATCCGCGGCACCGGGGTGACACCGTCGAAACTCACGCGCATGAGCCGAGCATCGCAGAGGGCACGGCGACATCTCCATGTGCCTACGGACGCTCAATAGCATCCCCTGGAAGGACGAACGGGTCCTCCGGTCCGAAACAGCCGTAGTCCTGCAACGGCATCGGATCGTCGAGCACGACCTGCCTGCGTTCGCCCGCAGGCGAAAGACCATCCGAACGATCAAAAGTCCGTTGGCCGGGAAGGCCGGCGAACGTGTTCGGCGCATCGGCTGCAAGGTGGCCGAACCGCTCCAGCAGGACGAACACAGCTTCATGGACATCGTTGACGATCTCGGACGCGGTCTCCTCGGTGACATCGGGAGACAGTTCGCGATACGCCTGGCGGGCCGAGGCGAGGAAGCGCTCGGGATCAACGATCACCACGTCCTGGCGCGTCCGAACGCTGATCGTCATACCCGCTGTCGGGACCGTCGGTTCATCCACCCCATCAACGTACTCGTTGCCACACCAGCAGTGACAGCCCCCGTCGCCCACCACGCACCTCGGCTCGTTCGCGTGCCATCAGAAACAGGTACTCACGTTGTCGCTCAACGACTTCGTCGGGCGAGACCGATGAGGGACCCTGTTGACCGGCAGAGCCAGTACAAGAGCCGATTCAGCGCCACGTAGTAGTGGAAACCGACCCATCCGTTCTCATTGTCGACGACCTGGGGTGCGCCGTCCCGGCATCCCCACCACCATGGGCGGTAGGGGATTCAGCCGGGCCTACCGTCCCACCCGCCGTGGTGACCTGTTCCTACACGTCATCGAACGCGGCTGCAGCGATCTCGCCCTCGTCGGCATGACCGGCCCTCTCGCCGGGCGCGTGGTCGTCGGCAACGCAGACGGCTTCTGGGGTCCGAACGTCTCCTCGGCCCCGGACTTTCTCGCCTGGTATGAGCGGTGGCTCGATCACATGGCTGCCGGACAGGACAACCGGGCTCCGGGGCTCACCTCGCCCCGGCTCCTCGCTCGTCGATTCGGCGGCGGCTAACGATTCGACGTAGGAAGTCGGGCCTGCCGACTTCCTACGTCGGGCGGTGGTCAGGGTGGGGTTGGGGGCCGGGGTGGCCGCGGAAGGTGGTGCGGTAGGTCTGGGGGGAGACGCCGATCGCGGCGTGGAGGTGCTGGCGGAGGGAGGCGCCGGTGGCGAAGCCGATCTCGGTGGCGATGCGGTCGACGGGGAGGTCGCTGGTCTCCAGCAGGTGGCGGGCGCGGTGGAGGCGTTGCTGAATCAGCCAGCGGCCCGGGCTGGTGCCGGTCTCGTCCTGGAAGCGGCGGGCGAAGGTGCGCGGGCTCATCCGGGCGTGGGCGGCCAGCTCGCGGAGGGCGAGCGGGCGGTCGAGGTGTTGGAGGGCCCAGGCCTGGGTGGCGGCGGTGCCGTTGGTGCCTTCCGGGGGCACCGGTTGTTCGATGTACTGGGCCTGGCCGCCCTCGCGCCAGGGCGGGACCACGCACTGGCGGGCGACCTGGTTGGCGACGGCGCTGCCGTGGTCGGAGCGCACCAGGTGCAGGCAGACGTCGAGGCCGGAGGCGGCGCCCGCCGAGGTGAGGATGTCGCCGTCGTCGACGAAGAGCACGTCGGCGTCCAGGGCGACCCGGGGGTACATCCGGCGGAAGGCCGGTGCCAGGGCCCAGTGGGTGGTGGCGGGGCGGCCGTCGAGGAGGCCGGCGGCGGCCAGCGCGAACGCGCCGGTGCAGATGGAGACGATGCGGGTGCCGGGGCGGATCCGGGCGAGGGCCGCGCGCTCGGGCTCCGGCAGGTCGGCGGTGGCGCGGTGCAGGGCGTACGGCGGGATGACGACGGTGTCGGCGCTCTCCAGGGCCTCGGGCCCGTGCCCGACGGTGATGGTGAAGTCGGCGCTGGTCGCGACCGTCCGGTCCTCCGTCGCCGCGCACGTCACCACCTCGTACGCGCCCGGCACCCCGGGGAAGACCCGGTTAGGGATGCCCAGCTCGAAGGGGTAGACGCCGTCGAGGGCGAGGACGACGACGCGGTGCGGCGGCCGGGCGCCGGGGCCGCCAGAACCGAGGGGACCACAGGGTTCCATCGCAGGCATGGCACGATTCTATCGGTCTTTGGCAATCTTGCCATTTCGCTGGTCAGGGGCGCGGCCGCAGGCTGGATCCATGACCACGAACTCCACGAGCACGAACACGATGCGGGCCATCACCCAGACCGCCCTCGGCACCCCGGACGTCCTCCACGAGGCCGAGGTCGAGCGGCCCGTGCCCGGCGTCGGCCAGGTCCTCGTCGCCGTCCACGCCGCCGGGGTCAACCCCACCGACTGGAAGCACCGCGACCGCGGCTACTTCCTCGGGCAGCCGCCGTTCACGCTCGGCTGGGACGTCTCCGGCACCGTCGAGGCGGTCGGTGTCGGCGTCTCGCTCTTCACCCCGGGCGACGAGGTCTTCGGCATGCTGCCCTACCCGTACGGCGCCGGCGCGCACGCCGAGTACGCCGTGGGCCCCGCCCGGGCCTTCGTGCCCAAGCCCCCCGTACTGAGCCACGTCGAGGCCGGAGCGCTCCCGCTGGTGGCGCTCACCGCCTGGCAGGCCCTCGTCGACACGGCGGGGCTGCGGCCGGGGCAGCGGGTCCTGGTGCACGCGGCGGCCGGAGGCGTCGGGCACGTCGCCGTGCAGATCGCCAAGGCGCGCGGCGCGTACGTCATCGGTACGGCGTCCGCCGCCAAGCACGATTTCGTCCGGGGCCTGGGCGCGGACGAGGTCATCGACTACCGGACGGCCGACTTCGTGACGGAGGCCCGCGACATCGACGTGGTCCTCGACCCGCTCGGCGGCGACGACCGGCTGCGCTCCCTGGAGACCCTCCGGCCCGGCGGCGTCCTGGTGTCGATCCTGCCCCAGGGGATCGACGAGGTGGCCGAGCGCGCCGCCGAGCTGGGCGTGACGGCGAAGGCCCTGCTGGTCGAGCACGACCGGGCGGGCATGGCCGCGATCGCCGCTCTCGTCGAAGCCGGGCAGCTGCGCCCGCACGTCTCCGCCACCTACCCGCTCGCGGAGGCCGCGAAGGCCCACGCCGAGGGCGAGACCGGCCGGGTCACGGGCAAGCTGGTCCTCACCGTCCGCCCGTAGCGGCCTAGCGGCTACCTGGACCCCGGGAGCAGCAGGCGCTCGGGAAGCGAACAGACCGGGGCAGATTCAGACCGAATCGGGCAGGGTGGGACGATACCTGCCATGCCTAGCAAGTCTCCATCGGTCCGGGACGCCGACGCCCCGCCCGACCCGCTCTGCCGTCTCCTGCTCGACCTGGGCGAAGCCCTGCTGGGCGGCGGCCTGCCCGTCCATGAGGTCGAGGACGAACTCCGCGTACTGGGGCGGGCGTTGGGCGCCCCGGAGGTCCAGGTCGCCGCGCTGACCAACGGGCTGTTCGTGGCTCTGGACCCGGACGGCGCCACCAGGTTCCAGCCGCTCGGCGGCACCCTGCGGTTCGAGCAGACGGCCGACGTCCTCGACCTGGTGCACCGGCTGCGGGCGGGCGAACTCGACGGGCCGCGGGCGCGCGCCGAGCTGGACCGGATCCGGCGGGCGCCCGCCCGCTGGCCCGCGTGGGTGGCTGACTTCGGGGCGCTGCCGGTCGGGGTCGGGGTCTGCATCTTCCTGCAGCCGGTGGTGGCGAACGTGCTGGCCGCCGGGCTCGGCTCGCTGATCGTGGTGGGCCTGACCGTGCTCGCCCGGCGGCGGCCGCACCTGCGGCCGCTGCTGCCCGTCACGGCCGGGTTCCTGGTCGCACTGCTGGTCCTGGCGCTCGCGCGGGCCTCGCTGCTGGACGGGCCGCTGCGGACGATCGTGGCCACCCTGGCGATCCTGCTGCCGGGCGGGCTGCTGGTCACCGGGCTGTCCGAGATCGCCGCCGGCGCCGCCAACGCGGGCACCGCCCGGCTGGTCTCCGGCGCCGTGCAGCTGACGCTGTTCCTCGCCGGGGTGGCCGCGGCCGCGACCGCGATCGGCATGCCGTCCACCGCGCTGGCCAACGTGCAGGTGGCCAAGCCGAGCTGGTGGGTGATCGCGCTGGGGCTGGCGATCGCGGTGGCCGGGGTGGTGGTCAACGTCCACACCCCGCCCTCGGCCATCCCGTGGATCGTCGCGGTGATCGCGGTGAGTGTCACCGCCCAGGTGGCGGTGGGGTCGGTGCACGGCGCGGCGATCGGCGGCCTGGCCGGTGCCGTGGCCGCCGCGGTCGCGGCCACCCTGGTGCACTGGCTGCCGGGCGGTCCGCTCTGGCAGGTGCTCTACCTCCCGGCGTTCTGGATCGTCGTGCCGGGCTCCTTCGGTCTGCTGAACACCGCGCAGATCGAGGTCGGCAACGGGGCGCAGTCGCTGCTGGCGGCCGTCTCGGCGGTCTTCGGGGTGTCGATCGGCACACTGATCGGCGCGGTGATCAGCCGGATCCCCCGCCCCAGCCTCACCGGCCTGCCGCACCGGGCCTGAGCCGGTCGGAACCAGGCACGAGCCGGGCCCGAGCCAAGCCGGACCCGGGACCGGTAGGGGCCGGAACCGGGCCCCGGGGCGCGCGGAGGTGCGCCCCGGAGCCTGGAGTCTCGGAACCCGAGGTTCGGAACCCGTGACCAGGGAACCCCGGAACCTCGGAATCCGAGAGCCTCGGAACCCCCGTCAGGGCTGGCGCAGGGCCTCGGTGAGCCGGTGGGCCGCCTCGACGACGGCCTGGGAGAGCTGGGCGCCGGGGTGGCGGCTGAGCCGTTCGATCGGCCCGGAGACCGTGACGGCGGCCACCACCCGGTTGGACTGGCCGCGGACGGGCGCGGCCACGGAGGCGACCCCGACCTCGCGCTCGCCGACGGACTGGGCCCAGCCGCGGCGCCGCACGCCGCTCAGCGCGGTGGCGGTGAAGCGGGCCCCTTGCAGGCCGCGGTGGAGGCGCTCGGGTTCCTCCCAGGCGAGCAGGATCTGGGCGGCGGAGCCGACCTTCATGGGGAGGGTGACCCCCACCGGAACGGTGTCGCGCAGGCCGGTGAGCCGCTCGGCGGCGGCCACGCAGATGCGGACCTCGCCCTGCCGCCGGTAGAGCTGGGCGCTCTCGCCGGTGGCGTCCCGCAGCTGGGCGAGGACCGAGCCGGCCGCGGCCAGCAGCCGGTCCTCACCGGCGGCCGCCGAGAGCTCGCCGAGGCGGGGGCCGAGCATGAACCGGCCCTGCACGTCCCGGCTGACCAGGCGGTGGTGTTCGAGTGCGACGGCCAGCCGGTGGGCGGTGGGCCGCGCCATGCCGGTGGCCGCGACGAGGCCGCCCAGGGTGGCGGGCCCGGCCTCCAGAGTGCCGAGGATCGAGGTGACCTTGTCGAGCACGCCGACGCCGCTCGTGTTCTCCATGGGATGGGTACTCCAGTCTCAAGGCCCGGGAGCAGCGGGTCCGCGCTGCTCACGGCGGCTCCTGGCGGGGAGCCGGGGGGTGTGGTCAGCGAGGACAGGCCGGAGAAGTCGGCCGATTGCCTGCGCCGGGCACGAGACGGGTACGCGAAAGGACCGGGGCGGGAAGCGCCCGGGCGAAGGACAGCACAGAGAGCACCGTGTCTCCTCATCTTTCCCGCGCCACAGTGGCGACAGGCCGGAGTTGGCACTGCCCCCGCCAACACGGCGCGTACTTCGGACGCCGGGTCGAACGGGGAGTTGCCGGGGCTTCGTAGGGCCGGTCCCTCCACCC
This sequence comes from Kitasatospora sp. NPDC056800, assembly GCF_042789775.1. Taxonomy (NCBI): domain Bacteria; kingdom Bacillati; phylum Actinomycetota; class Actinomycetes; order Kitasatosporales; family Streptomycetaceae; genus Kitasatospora; species Kitasatospora sp. NPDC056800. The sequence continues at coordinate 19,935 of NZ_JBHUAL010000119.1, forward strand.
CTCTGGATGATTCGCCAGGAACGATACAAGACATCCGGGGCGGGTCGGCAAGTCCCCCCACCCTCGACCCGCCCTCGGCCACGCCCCGCGGGGCCGGTTCAGCGGTGGCGCGGCCCCGACAGGCCGGTGCACGGGGCCCCGTCCGGGCTGCCGGGGAGGGTCGCGTCCCAGGCGTGGAGGGCGGCGAGGGCGGCGGTGCGCTCGCGGTCCGTGGGCCGGGTGCCCTCGGGGCCGAGCAGGTAGTCGGCGACCGGGGTGAGCAGCAGGGTGGCGTCGCCGGCCGGGAGCAGCAGCGCCTCGTCCCACTGGTGCCGGATGACGGTGCGGCGCAGCAGCGTGCCGTGGCGCGGCGAGGTGCCGTGGCACGGCGGGGTGCCGGCAGAGGTCCGGCGGCGGAGTTCGGGGGCGACCTCGGCCTCCAGGACGGTGCGGACGTCCCGCAGGGCGCCGAGCGGCACGTGCTCGGCGGCGAGGTCGAGGAGGGCGGCGGCCTCCGGGGCGAGCCGGTAGGCGGCGACCACCGCGGCGGTCTCGACGGGCTCGTAGGGCTGCCCGGCGAGCCGGGCCACGTCGATCACGTCGCCCGCGAGGAAGGTGCGCCCGAGCCCTTCCTCGGCGAGGGCGATCAGGCATTCGACGTGGTCGTCGGCGGCCAGGTAGGGGCGGACCGGGACGGTGGCGAGGTCGCCGGGGAGCGCGGCGGTCGCGACCCGCACCTGGTACCACGGGTCGAGCAGCGGGTCCCCGGCCGGCCAGCGCAGGGTGACGGCGGTGTGCCGGGGGCGCTCGCCGAGCAGGGTGACCTCCACGGACTCCACCGGGTGGTCGGTGACCAGCCGGTTGACGGCCTGCCAGAGCGAGGCCTCGGTGGGGCTGACGAGGCTGAGCTCGGCCAGCGGCCGGGGCAGGTCGGGCGGGTAGTAGCCGGCCAGCGGCAGGTCGCGGATGGGGCGGACCCCGGTGGCGTCGGCGAGGTCGCGGGCGACCCGGGCGTAACACTCGACCCGGTCGCGGGCGCGCCGCAGCTCGTCCCGGGCGTGCGCGCCCATCCGGACGTCCTCCCGGGCGAGCGCGGCGAGCACCAGGTACGGGAGGTGGCGCTCGCCCCGGGCGCGGTGGAGCAGTTCGACGGGTCCGTCGGCCGGGTCGACGTCGAGCAGGCGGTGGAGCAGGTCGGTATCCAGGCCGCCCTGCCGGTCCGTGGCCCGGTCGGTGCTCAGGTCCGTGCTCAACGCCGTACTCGGTTCCGCGTTCGGATCCGCTTTCCGGCCGGTGCTCAGGTCGCTGTTCCGGTCCGTGTTCATGGGCGTCCGCCTCCGAGAGCCGTGGGGGTCGCCGGTCGGCGGTCGGGCGACCGGGGACGTGGCGGGTCCGGCGGTGAGGGGCCGGGCCGACTGCGGGCGCCACATCACCGATTGTGGCGACGGCCGATCAACACCGGATCACCACCGGGTCGACGATCTCTCGACATCCCGCCAGGTCCCGTGGGTTGATAGGGACTCACCAATTCGGGGGTGGCACGTGCGGGCGGGGGCGAGCACATGAAGCGGGCAGGTGCAGGAATGGATGATTTCCGGTTCTCGGTGCTGGGCTTGATGCGGGCGCAGCGCGGCGCGACCGTACTGAAGGTGGGCAGCCCCCAGCAGCAGGCGATGCTGGCGGTGCTGCTGCTCCGGCCCGGCCACGGCGCGAGCGCCACCGACCTGATCGACGCCCTGTGGGGCGAGGAGCCGCCGGGCACCGCGATGACGACGGTGCGCACCTACGCCTGGCGGTGGCGCAAGGTCCTGCACGGCGAGGCGCCGGACGCGCCGACCGTGCTGACCTCGGTCGGGGACGGCTACCGGCTGGTGCTGCCCAAGCACGCGGTGGACGCGGCGCAGGCGGAGGAGCTGGCGGCGCAGGCCGAGCGCACGGCGGCCGCCGGGGAGCCGCAGCAGGCGCGCGACCTGCTGAACCAGGCGCTGGAGCTGTGGCAGGGCGAGCCGCTGGCCGGCATCCCCGGGCCGTTCGCGCAGCGGCAGCGCCAACGGCTCCAGGAGCTGCGGCTGACCCTGCTGGAGGAGCGGATCGCCCTGGACCTGGCGCTGGGGCGCTACTCCCGGTGCATCCCGGAGCTGACCTCGCTGACCACCGAGCACCCGCTGCACGAGCGGGCGTACGGGCTGCTGATGCGGGCGCTGTACCAGGCCGGGCGGCAGGCGGACGCGCTGGCGGTGTTCCGGGGCGCGCGTCAGCTGTTCCTGGCCGAACTGGGGGTGGCGCCCGGGGCGGAGCTGGACCTGCTGCACCAGCGGATCCTGGAGGGGGACCCGTCGCTCGCCGCCCCGGCACCCTCCGTCGCGCTCGTCCCCGCCGCGCTCGTCCCGGGCCCGGCCGCCGCCGGTCCGGCGGAGCCGGCCGCGCCCGGGGCCGAGGCACCGGACCCGCCCTCCGGACCGGCGGCACCGAACGCTCCCGCCACCGCACCGGCCGGGAACACCGCCCCGGCCGGGAGCAGCACACCGACCCCCAGACCGGCCCAACTGCCGCCCGACGCGGCCGACTTCACCGGCCGATCGGTCCTGGTCGAACGGCTGGGCAAGGCTCTCGGCGGGGTGCACGGAGGGGCGCACGGAGGGGCGCCCGACAGAAACCCCGGCGCACCGGGCCAGCAGGCGCTGGTGATCGCGACCGTGGTCGGCATGGGCGGGGTCGGCAAGACCGCGCTGGCCCTGCACGTCGCCCACCGGGTGCGCGAGGCCTACCCGGACGGGCAGCTCTACGTCGACCTGCGGGGCGCCGACGCCACCCCGGCCGATCCGGAGGCGGTGCTCAGCGGCTTCCTGGTGGCGCTCGGCGTGCCGGCCGACGCGGTGCCGGAGGGGCTGGACGCCCGCTCGGCGCTGTTCCGCTCGGCGGTGGACGGCCGGCGGCTGCTGCTGGTGCTCGACAACGTCCACGACACCGCGCAGATCAGACCGTTGCTGCCGGGCACCGTCGGCTGCGCCGTGCTCACCACCAGCCGGACCCGGCTGTCCGGCCTGCCCGCGACCGTCCAGGCCGACCTCGGCGTCTTCGAGCCCGAGGAGGCGCTGGAGCTGCTGGGCCGCACCATCGGCGCCGAGCGGCTGGCCGCCGAGGCGCAGGCCGCCCGGGAGCTGCTGCTCGTCTGCGGCCACCTCCCGCTCGCGGTCCGGATCGTGGCGGCCCGGCTGGCGGCCCGGCCGAGCTGGACGGTGCAGACGCTGGGCCGCCGGCTGGCGGTCGAGCGGCGGCGGATCGACGAGCTGCGGATCGGCGACCTGGAGGTGGCGGCGGCCTTCGAGCTGAGCTACCGCCAGTTGACGCCCGCCCAGGCCCGGGCGTTCCGGCTGGCCGCCTCGGTGGACGGGCCGGACCTCGGGCTGCAGGCCGCGGCCGCCCTGCTGGACCTGGACGAGTACGACGCCGAGGACCTGCTGGAGGCCCTGGTGGACGTGGCGATGATGGAGTCGCCCTTCCCCGGCCGCTACCGCTTCCACGACCTGCTGCGCGCGTTCGCCCGGCGCCGTCCGGACGATCCCGGCGCGGCCGTCGCGGCCCGTGACCGGATGCTGGACCACCTGCTGGCCACCGCGTGCTCGGCCTTCCAGCACGCCGTCCCCGGGGATCCGGCGGCCGGCGCGCTCGGGCCGGCCCGTAGCGCGGGCGTCCCGCTGGACGGCCCGGACGGGGCGCGGGCCTGGGCCGAGGCGGAGGGTTCCGGGGCGATCGCGCTGGCCGCGCAGGTGGCGGGCTGGAGCGTCGCGGACGACACCGACGGCCCGACCGGCGGGCCTTCCGACGGCCCGGCACCGGACCCCTCCGACGGACCGACCACGGACCCGCTGCGCGCCGCGATCGACCTGCTGATCGCGCTCACGCCGTTCGTCCTCGCCCCGCCCAGCCGCCAGCTGGCCACCACCGCGGAGGCCCTGGCCGCCGCCGCGGTCCACCGCGCCGACCACCGGGCAGCTGGTCGGGCGCACTTCCTGCGCGGCAACGTCGCCCTGGCCGCCACCCGGCTGGAGGAGGCGGAGGCGGCCTCCCGGCTGGCGGTGGCCGCCTCCCGCGCGGCGGGCGACACGGTGATCCTGCGCCAGGCGCTGAACGACCTCGGCCTGGTCTGCCAGTTCCTCAGCCGCTACGACGAGGCCGTCGGGCACTACGACGAGGCACTGCTGCTGGCCCGCGAACTCGGCCACCGCTCCGGGGCGCTGGTGACGACGGTGAACGCGGCGCTGGCCCGGGTGCGCAGCGGGCGGGCCGCCGAGGCGGTGCCGATCTGCCACGAGGCGCTGGCCGAGCTGCGGACCCGGAACGACGATCCGGGCCGGGCGTACACGCTGTACGTGCTGGGGCTGGCACTGCACGGGCTGGGGCGGCACGAGGAGGCGGTCACCTGGTTCGGCGAGTGCCTGGCGGTGGCCTCGGCGTCCGGTCTGCGGGCCCGGGCCGGGCACGCCCGCTACCGGATGGCGGACAGTCTGCGCTCGCTCGGCCGGACGGAGGAGGCGCTGGAGCACGCCGGGCAGGCGCTGGAGCTGTGCGAGGAGCTGGGTGCCGAGCGGGACCAGGGCCACGCGCTGCTGGTGCTGGGCCGGACGCTGGCCGACCTCGGGCGGGAGGCCGAGGCGTACGGACGGCTGCGGGAGGCGCACCGGATCTTCGTCCGGCTGGGGCTGCCGGAGGCGGCGGAGGTGGCGGGGCTGCTGCCCCGGGCCGAGGGTCCGGATCCGTCGACCCCGTCGGGCCGGGCGGTCCGGCGGGCCGCCGACCGGCTCTCCTCGGGCTGCTGAGGAATCGATCCTGCTGGCGGTTCCGGTGTGCTCAGGAACCGATGTGCTCAGGAACCGATGTGTTCAGGAGCCGGTGTGCTCAGGAGCCGGTGCTGTTCCAGTCGCCGTTGCCGCCGGTCGGGGTGGGGGTCGGGGTGGGCGTCGGCGTCGCGCCGCCGCCGCTCACCACCGTCGCCACCCCGGCGTCGGCCGCCGCCCCGGCGACCGTCACCGAGAGGCCGGCGCCCAGGGCGACGGTCACCCCGAGGCCGACCGTGAACAGCCGGAGGCGGGTGCGGATGGTGGTGGCCGGACGCTGCGTCATCTCTGGTACTCCTCGGCTCGCTTCCCTGCTGGGAAGGGGTTCCGTCGTGGTGTGGCACCAGTCTGGCCGGGAGCGTTCAACGGTCGATCTACAGTCGAGCACCGGTGATCACCAATGATCACCGGTGCTCGGTGGGCCGCCCGCTCAGGCCGCCCGCTCAGGCCGTCGCGCGGATCTCCAGGGTGCAGCACTTCACGCTGCCGCCGCCCTTGAGCAGCTCGCTGAGGTCCATCCCGATCGGCCGGAAGCCGCGCTCGCGCAGTCGCGAGGCCAGTCCCACGGCCGCCTCCGGCAGCACCACGTGCAGGCCGTCGCTGATCGCGTTGAGGCCGAACACCTCCGCGTCGGCCCGGTCCGCCAGCAGCGCGTCCGGGAACAGCCGCCGCAGCACGGCACGGCTGCCGGCCGAGAAGGCCTCCGGGTTGTACATGATCTCGTCGCCGTCCAGCACGGCGAGGGCGGTGTCCAGGTGGTAGAAGCGCGGGTCGACCAGCTCCAGGCCGACCACCGGGCGGCCGAAGAACTCCTGCGCCTCCGCGTGTCCGTCGGCCACGCTGCGGAAGCCCCGCCCGGCCAGCACGTAGCTCGCGGTCGTCAGCAGGTCCCCCTCGCCCTCGTTGACGTACTCCGGGTCGCGGGTCTCGAAGCCCCGCGCACGGAACCACTCCAGGTAGGCCGGGCCCTCGGCGGCCCGCTCGGTGTTGCGGAAGCGCGCCCCGAGCACCCTGCCGTCCACCACGGTGGCGCCGTTGGCCGCGTAGACCATGTCGGGCAGGCCGGGCAGCGGGTCGATCAGGTCGACCCGGTGGCCGAGCTCGCCGTACAGGGCGTGCAGCCGCTCCCACTGGGCGACGGCCAGGTCGGTGTCCACCGGCTTCGCCGGGTCCATCCAGGGGTTGATCGCGTAGGTGACGTCGAAGTGGGTCGGACGGCACATCAGGTAGTGGCGCGGGCGGGCGGTGCGGGCCATCGGAAGCTCCTCGGAAGTCGGGTACGGGCGGCAGGGGCGTCACGGGCGGTACGGGCGGTGCGAGCGGTGCAGGCGGGGGCCGGTCAGGCCGTGGGGGCCGGCGGCCGGGTCGGGAAGTCGCGCAGGCCGCGCAGCGGGCTGGCCAGCAGCACCGCGCCCGCCGACAGCAGCACGCCCGCCATCAGCCAGATCGTGCTGCGGGCGCCGATCGCCTCGCCGAGGTAGCCGCCGAGCAGGGCGCCCACCGGGATCGCGCTGTAGTTGAGGGTCGCGGAGCTGGCCCGGATCCGGCCGATCATCGCGGGCGGGCAGTAGCCCTGGGAGAAGCTGCCGGCGAGGACGTTGCCCGCCACCACCCCGCAGACCGCGACCGCCCAGGCGAGCGCGCTGACCACCAGCGGCAGCCGGTCGCCCGCCAGCGGCAGCAGCAGGATGAAGGGCGCGACCACCAGTTCGCAGACCAGCAGCCCACGGGCGCTGCCCAGCTTGCGGGCGACCCGTCCGGCCAGCATCGCGCCGGCCAGTCCGCCGACGCTCACCAGCGCGAACACCCCGCCCACCGCGCCCGGTTCGAGCCCCACACTGCGCACCAGGAAGACCGTCTGCACCGCCTGGATGCCGTTCAGCCCCAGGTTGCCGACCGCCGCGAAGCAGGCGAACGTCCGCAGGTACGGGTCGCGCAGCAGGAACCGGACGCCCTCGCCGATCTCGCGCGGGATGCCGCGCCGCTCGGACACCGGCGGGGGGCGCTCCTCCGTCCTGATCCGCCGCAGGAACACCGCCGACACCAGGTAGGTGAGCGAGTCCGCGAACATCCCGCTGGCGGCGCCGAACGCCTGGGAGAGCAGACCGGCCGCGCCAGGGCCGGCGATCTCGGCCGCCGAGGCGCCGGAGCGCAGCTTGACGTTGGCCTCCAGCAGGTCGGCCTTGCCGACCAGGGTGGGCAGCACCGCGCCGTAGGCGGTGGAGAAGAACACCTTCACCGCCCCGGTCAGCAGGGCCACCACCACCAGGTGGGCCAGCGACAGCACCCCCAGCCAACTGGCCACCGGCACGCTGCCGAAGAGGAGGAGCAGCAGCAGGTCGCAGACCAGCATCACCCGCAGCCGGGGCCAGCGGTCCACCCAGGCGCCGGCCAGCAGGCCGAGGAACAGCCAGGGCAGCCAGGCGGCCGCGTTGATCACGCCCACCGCGAGGGGGCTGGCGCCCAGGGTGACCACGGCCACCAGGGACAGCGCCACGCTCCCGACGGCCGTGCCGAAGTTGCTGGTGGTCTCACCGATCCAGAGCCGGCGGAAGTCCCCGTGGGCCCACAGGCCCCACCTGCTGCGCGGCCGGTCCGGCGGTGCCGGTGACTCGATCGGGACGGTGGTGGTCATCGCGGCTCACGCTCCGGACTTCTCGGTGTTCTGGGACTTCTCGGCGTTGTCGGTGGTGCCGGCGCTGTCGGTGGTGCCTGCGTTGCCGGTGGTGCCGGCGCTCTCGGGCCGCAGCTTGTCGGCGAGGACGGCGGCGATCCGGGCGAGCGGCTCCGGCCGGGCCAGGTCGCCGTGGCCGAACGGCAGCCGGTGGCCCTCGATCAGCCCGTCCAGGTGAGGCCGCCAGGCCTCCTCGTACGGCCAGTCGGCCGGCTTGCCGAGGGTGGCGCCGAAGAAGACGGCATCGCCCCGGTAGTGCTGGGGCTGGTGTTCGGCCATCAGTTTGCGGTGGCGGTCGAACACCTCGGGCAGGACGTGCGCGGCCTCGCCGAGCACCGCCGCCAGATCGGCCTGGCCGCTGCCGTCCGCCGGGTCGTAGCCCAGCGAGCGCAGCAACTCGTCCACCGTGTCGGCGGGTTCGGACGGCGGGGCGGCATCGGTGCGGACCGCCGGGCCGCCGTCCAGCAGGGCCAGCAGCCCGACCGGCGCGGCCTCGGCCTGGAGCCGGACGGCCATCTCCTGGGCGACCACCGCACCGAAGGACCAGCCCAGCAGGTGGTACGGGCCGGACGGGTGGACGGCTCGGATCTGCCGTACGTAGTCCTCGGCGATCTCGGCGACGCTGGCCGGCGCCCCGCCGCGCAGGCCGCGGGCCTGGAGGCCGTACACCGGCTGCCCCGGGTCGAGGTGGCGCAGCAGCCCGGAGTAGACCCAGCTGATGCCAGCCGCCGGGTGGACGCAGAACAGCGGGGGCCGGTCGCCGCCGGTGCGCAGGGGCAGCAGCACGTCCAGGGCGTCGGCCGCCGGGCCCTGGTCGAGCCGGCCGTCCAGCCCGGCCACCGTGGGCGCCTCGAACAGCGCCCGCATGCCGAGATCGACACCGAGGGCGGTGCGGACGCGCGAGAGCAGTTTCATGGCGAGCAGGGAGTGCCCGCCCAGATCGAAGAAGTCGTCGTCGATGCCGACGCGCTCCAGGCCGAGGGTTTCGGCGAACAGGGTGCAGAGCAGCTGCTCGCGCGGGGTACGGGCCGGGCGGCCGGCCGGGTGGGCGGCGAACTCCGGTGCGGGCAGGGCGCGGTGGTCGACCTTCCCGCTGCCGGTCAGTGGCAGGGTGGGCAGCGCGACGAAGGCGGCGGGCACCATGTGGGCGGGCAGCCGCTCGGCGGTGAAGGCCCGCAGGCCGGCCGGGTCGAGCGGGCGGTCGGTGACCAGGTAGGCGACCAGTCGGGTGCCGCTGTCGTCCGGCCGGACGACGGCCGCGGCGACCTCGGGGTGAGTCGTCAACACCTGCTCGATCTCGCCGAGTTCGATCCGGAAGCCGCGGATCTTCACCTGGTCGTCGGTCCGGCCGAGGTACTCCAGCTCGCCGTCACGGGCGCGGCGCACCAGGTCCCCGGTGCGGTACATCCGCTCACCCGCGACGAACGGGCTGGCGACGAAGCGCTCGGCGGTCAGGGCGGGCCGGTTGAGGTAGCCCCGGGCCAGTCCGGCGCCCGCCAGGTACAGCTCCCCGGGGATGCCGACGGGCACCGGGTTCAGGTGCTCGTCCAGCACGTACCCGGCGGTCCCCGCGACGGCCCGGCCGAGCACCGGCCGGTCCGAGCCGTCGAGCGGCTGCTCCAGCGCCTCCACGGTGGACTCGGTCGGACCGTACAGGTTGTACGCCCGAAGCCCCGGGGTCTCCCGCAACCGCGTCCACAGCGCCTGGCCGACGGCCTCGCCGCCCACCAGCACGACGCCCGGCGCAGGCGCCTCCAGCAGGCCCTCCTCGACGAGTTGGGCCACGAAGGACGGGGTGGCGTTCACCACGTCGATGCCGTGCGAACCGAGGTGGCGGACCAGCGCGGCCGCGTCGAGGCGCAGGTCCTCGCCGATCAGGTGCAGTTCATGCCCGACCACCATCCACAGCAGGCCCTCCCAGGAGGCGTCGAAGCAGAGCGAGGCCGTCAGCGCGAACTTCCGGTTCTCCTCCCCCGCCAT
>NZ_JBHUAL010000120.1:0-29153 GCF_042789775.1 Kitasatospora sp. NPDC056800
CGGGTGGGCCGACTTCCTGCGCACCGGCGGCTCCCCGCAGGGGGTTGACCTGCGGGGAGCCGGGTTGACGTGGCCGTGTCCCGGTACGGGCGGGGCGCGTTGGCCGGGTGTGAGTGGTTTTGGGAGGCTGCCGGAACCGGAGCGGCCGCTGGTTGAGGAAACGATCCTGCACGGCGCTCCGGACAGACCGCCGGAGCAGCCGCCGGAGCAGTCGTGGGCGGCGCCCGTGCCGGAACCCGTAGCGGAACCCGGCCCGGAGACGCCCATCTACGCCGAACTGGCCCGGCGCTGGCAGGCCGAGGGGCGGGCCGTCCCCGGGCTGCCCGACCCGGACTGGGAGCCGCCGGCCGCGCCGGCCGGGGCTCAGGAGGCGTCCGGCTCCGGCTGGAGCCCGGCGCGGGGGTCAGGGTGGAACCCGGGGGCGGGCTCGGGGTGGAACCCGGGGTAGAACTGCCGCGCCCACCGGCGGAACAGCCCGATCGAGCGCTCCCCGGGGACGAGCCGGGGCTGCGCCAGGTACCGCTTGTGGTCCAGGACCGGGCGGTCCTGCTTGATGATCCGCACCGAGGCCTGGAGCGCCGCCCAGGAGGCCGCCCGGTCGACGGCCCGCGCCGCGCCGACCCCCGGCACCGGCACGGTGGCGGTCACCGCGAAGCGCACCCTGGTCCGCCACGGCGCGACCGGCGTCGGCAGCACCCACACCCGCAAGGTGCCGCCCACCTGCGGCAGTTCGACCTCCATGCGCATCAGCCCGAGGCCGAACAGCGTCACCGGCTGCTCCAGACTCACCGTGCCCAGCCCGGGGAACCGGGTCGTGGTGCGCTGGTGGACGGTGAACAGCGGCCCGGCCACCTCGGGCGGGGCGGTCTCCCTGGTGTCCAGGCCGTGCAGCACCCGGGTGTGCCGGAAGTCGACGCTGTTCTCCATCACCTCCTGCGGGTGGGAGAGCACGTCCCCGCTCCACCACGCCAGCGGACGTACCCCGAGGGCCGGCGGCAGCTCCCAGGCCGGCGCGCCGCCGTCCGGACCGCCGCCCGAACCGTTGCCCGGGCCGCCGCCGGGGCCGCACCAGACGAACAGCGCGCCGTCCCGCTCGCACAGCCGGCGCCCGGCCAGGGCGCCGCGGAACCGGATGCCGTCCGGCGAACCGGTGCACGAGCCGTCCGGGCCGAAGGCGAAGCCGTGGAACGGGCAGACCAGCTCCTCGCCCCGGACCTTCCCGCCCGCCCCGAAGTGCGCGCCCAGGTGCGGGCAGTGCGGGCCGACCGCGCGCACCGCGCCCCGGCGGGTCCGGTACAGCACCACGTCCTCGCCCATCAGCCGGACCGTGCGCACCCGCCCGGGCGGCAGGTCCCGGGACCGGCCGACGCAGAACCAGCCACTGGGGTACGGCAGGGGGGCGGAGCGCTCGTCCACGCGGAGTTCACCTCGATGGCTTGACAGCCGTGTGAACGTACCAGGCGACGTGCTCCCGAACGCCGTACATCTCCACCGTGGACCGGAGATTGAGCCACTTGGCCGGATCGCCGAAGCGCCGCAGTATCTCCCACGGCAGCCGGAAGTACGCGTACACGGCCTCCGAGGTCGGCAGGTAGTACGGCGTCGCGTCCAGCGCCTCCTCGACCTCGAAGCCGGCCTCGGTGAGCAGCCGCGACAGGTTGCCGGCGTGGTAGACCTTGGAGCCGGTCATCGTCATCGCGTCCAGGTACGGTTCGATCAACGCCCGTGCGCCCGGCTCCATTTCGTCCAGCGGGCCGGTGCTCATCGGGCCGAGCAGCACCAGCCGGCCGCCCGGGCGCAGCACCCGGTGGAGCTCGGCCAGCGCCCGGGGCGGGTCGTAGGAGTGGACCAGCGTCTCCATCGAGTACGCGCCGTCGAACTCCCCGTCGTCGAAGGGGAGCCGGTGGAAGTCCCCGAAGCGGAACACCGTCCGGTCGCCCATCCGGGCCCGGGCGCTGAGCCGGGCCGCCTCGGCGAGGTGGAAGTCCAGGACGTCGACCCCCGTCACCGCCAGCCCGAAGCGCAGGGCCATCGCCCGGGCCACCACCCCGGCCCCGCAGCCGGCGTCCAGCACCCTCGCCCCGGCCGGCAGCGCCAGCTTGCGCCCCAGCACGTCCTCCAACTGCCGCTGCGCCCGCCACAACCGCCACTTCGACTGCCCCGGCTCCGTCCACCCCCAGTGCCGCGCGTTGCGCGCCACCCGGGTGTAGAACCACCGGCTCCCCGCCCGCCCGTACACCCTGCGCAGCCCGGCCAGATCGAGTCCCTGAGCGCTCATGCCAGCGGGTTACCCGGCTCGCGACGCCGCCTACCCCCGCCGCCCGCGGATACCCCGATGGAGTGAATCGTGCGGTCATCGTTCCATCGGTGGGGTGGGGGAGGGCGGGCAGCGGGGGAGTCGGGCCCGCCGAGGTGTCAGTCGACGTCCCGGGCGGTGGAGCCCAGGGCCTCCAGGTTCCAGGTGACGATCCGCCGGGGGTGCACCCGGATGACGTCCCGGCTGAACCGGTCGGGCGCCACCGGCGGGACGTCGACGGCGAGCACCTCCGCCCGGCCGCGGATCTCCACGCCGCGGCCCCAGCCGGGCGCGACCGGATCGTCGGCGGGCGCCATGTCGTCGACCAGGACGGACACCTCGGGGCGGTCACGGGCGTTGCGGTACTTGCGGCTGCGGGCGTTGTCCGGTCCGCCGCTGTCGATGGTGCCGTCCTCGTTGAGCCGGAACCCCACCGGCCGGACCTGCGGGGAGCCGTCCGGGCCGGTGGTGGCCAGGCGGGCCAGCGGTTGGCCGGTGAGGTAGGCGCGTTCGCGCGCGGTGAAGGTCATGCGGACGACGGTAGGAGCTCAAGCGCCCTTCAGGTCAAGGACGCCCGCCGGGCCGTCCGCGCTCCGACCAGGAGCGCTTCAGCTCCGCCCAGCGAACGGCCTGATCCTCCGTCAAGATGCCACGGAGTTCGGCGAGTTTGAGGAGCTGGGCCTCGGCGTCGGCGCCCAGGGGCTGGGCCTCGGCGCGGTAGTGGTCGGTGAGCAGGGCGTCGAGTTCGGGGCGGGTGAGGGCGGGGTCGAGGCGCTGGGCGAGCTTGGCCATGTTGCGGTAGGAGCCCTGGAGCAGGAAGGGGGGCTCGGTGCGGGTGCGGTCGTCCTGGGCGGCGGAGGCCAGGTAGGCGCGGTTGACGGCCAGGACGGTGGAGCGCAGGTGGAGCAGGCCGGCGAGGACGGCGGTCATCCGCTCGGTCTCGGCGGCGGGCCAGGCGCCGGCCAGGGTGCCGCCGGGCAGGCCGTCGGCGCGGGCGAGCAGGGTGTCGAGGTCGGCGCGTTCGGCGGTGGCGAGCGGGGCCAGGTGGGGGCTGGCGGGCAGGGCGTTCTCGACGAAGCTGAGCGCGAAGAGGTCCTCGCGCCCGGCGACGGCGTCGCCGAGGTTCCACACGTCGGCGCGGTTGGCGAGCATGTCGGGCAGCCGGAAGAGGCGGCCGGACTCGGTGTACGGGTTGGCGGCCATGACGACGGCGAAGCGCTTGCCGCGCAGGTCCCACTCGCGGGCCTCGCCGTCCCAGACGCCGTCGATCCGGCGCTGGGCGTCGCACAGCGGGATGAAGCGCTGGAGGAACTCGGGCGAGGTGTGCTGGACGTCGTCCAGGTAGAGCAGCACGTTGTCGCCCGCGTGCAGGGCGAAGTTGAGCTTCTCGACCTCGCGCCGGGAGGTCGCGTCGGGGGCCTCGGCCGGGTCCAGCGAGGTGACCCGGTGGCCGAGCGCGGGGCCGCTGACGGAGACCAGCAGCAGGCCGAGCCGCTCGGCGAGGTACTCGACCAGGGTGGTCTTGCCGTAGCCGGGCGGGGAGACCAGCAGCAGCAGGCCGCTGCGGTCGACCGGTCCGCCGGGCCCGGCGGTGCCGAGCTGCTTGGCGAGGTTGTCGCCGACCAGCGGCAGGTACACCTGGTCGATCAGCCGGTTGCGGACGAAGCCGTTGAGCGGGGCGGGCCGGTACTGGTCGAGCCGCAGCCGGGCGTGCTCGGCGGCCAGCAGTTCGCCGCGCAGCCGCTGGTAGGCCCGGTAGCCGGGCACCTCGACCTGCTCGAACTCCGCCACCCGGGCGAGCAGTTCGTCCAGCCGGAGGTCGAGCGCGCCGCCCGCGAGCCGCGGGTGGTCGCCGAGCAGCCCGGTGATCCGGGCGCCCACGGCCCCCTCGGCGGGGCGGCGCGGCAGGGACGGGCAGAGCAGCGCGGCGGCGGCCTCGGCGCGGTCCGCCGGATCGGCGTCGACGGCGCCCGACTCCAGCCAGGCGGCGGCGAGTTGGCGCCGCACCGGCAGCAGCTCGGGCTCCTCGGGCAGCGCGGCCAGCGCCTCGGTGAGACCGGCCGACTCGGGGGCGGCGCGGAACTTGTCGAGCAGTGCGGCGGCGCCCGTCGAGTGGGCGAAGCTGGGTGCGGCGGAGGCCAGTTCGGCCACCAGATAGGGCCCGGCGGGCGCCGCTCCCGGGACGAAGTCCGCGACGGCGGAGGAGAGTTCGCGGGCGAGGGCGTCCAGCGCGGCCTGCGCCGGGGCGCCCCCGAAGGCGTCCCGGGCGAGGCCCAGCGAGCGGGCCCGGGTGTGCCAGAGCAGCCGCTGCCGCTCGTCGGCGCCGTGCGCCCAGTACAGCTGGGCGGCCGCCCGGGCGCCCGCCGGGTGGCGCAACAGCCCGGCCTCGGCGTCGAGTCGGAGCAGGGCGCGGAGCAGCAGCGCGGCGTCGTGGTCGTGCACGCCGCGCTGGTAGCCCTCGTCCGGGCGCTGCTCGGCGGCCCGCCGGACGTGCTCCAGCAGCTCGGCGTCGGTGAGCGGTGCCGCCGCCTCGACGGCCGGCAGCAGGCTCGCCGCGAGGTACTCGGCGCGGTACAGCCGCGGGGTCTCCGAGGGCAGCGGGCGGTCCCAGTACCGCTCGGTGGCGGCGAAGGCCGGGTCGGTGACGGGGGAGCGGTAGTCGGTGCCGGTGAGGGTGAAGGCGGGGCGTCCGCGCCAGGGCACCAGGGCGAGTTCGGGGCGCTGGGTGGTGACGGTGAACAGATGCCGGCCCAGCCGCAGGGTGCCGGGGCCGTCCCCGGCGAGCTCGGCGCGGTCGCGCAGGGCCCGGTGGGCGCGGCCGCGGGCGGCGCGCAGCCGTCCGGTCAGCTCCTCGGCCCGGACCCGGTCGCCGAGCGCGGTCAACTGCCCGGCCAGGTCACGGAGTTTGACGGCGGTCGGGTCGGCGGCGAGCGCGGCGTCGATCTCGGCGGCGGTGTCAAGACCGGCCAGCCGGCGGTGCAGGGTGTCGAGGACGCGCCCGGCGGAGGCGGCCAGCCGGTCGGCGCGCCGGGCCCGCTCCTCCAGCAGGTGCTGGCGGCGGGCGGTGAGCGCGTCGTGGACCTCGGTGCGGCGGGCGGTGAGCTGCTCGCCGAGCGCCGGGTCGGCGTCGGCGAAGCGGGTCTCCAGCTGCTCGATCCGCAGCAGGAGCCGGCCGAGCTGCTCGTCGCAGGCCTCGGGGGTGTCGGCGGCGGCGAGCGCGGCGGTGGTGGCCTGGCCGAGCAGGGCGGTCTCGGCGGCGAACTCGGCGGCGGCCTCGCGGGTGCGCAGCTCCCGGCGGCGCACGGTCAGCGCGGACCGGGCCCGGTTGAGCAGCCCGAGCACGTCGGCGAGCCGGTCGAGGATCGCGGTGCGGGTGGTGGCGTCGGCCAGGTCGAGGGTGCCGACCAGCTCCGAGACGGTCTGCAGGGCCTCGCTCTGGCCGCCCAGTTCGAGGCCCAGCGGCTCGGCCTCGGCGGCGGTGGCGATGGCGGCGCAGCGCTCGGCCAGCTCGCCGGCCCGCTGCCGGTGGGGCTCGAAGGCGGTCGGCTCGGCGAGTTGGCCGACGGCGCGGTCGGCGGCCTCGGCCAGGCCCTCGGCGAGGTGCGCGGCGAGCCCGTCGATCCGCTCCGGGTCGGCGCGCGGCAGGTCGCGCAGCGCCTCGACGCGGCCCTGGGCGCGGCGCAGTCCGGCCAGCCGGTCGACCCACTCGGCGGCGTCGGCCAGGGTCTCGCCGCGGGCGGTGCGCAGCAGGCCCTCGACGTGCTCGGCGGCCTCGTCGGTCTGCCGGGCGGCGTGCGCGGTGAGCTGGGCGACGGCCTCGTACTCGGCGACGACCTGCCGGGCGGTGTCGCGGATCTCGGCGAGCGGCGCGGCGAGGTCGCCGAGGCCGTCCTGGCCGAGCCAGTGGTGCCGGTCGGCGGTGCGGGTGCAGGCGGCGAGGACGGCCTGGTGGCCGGCCGGGGTGTCGGCGCCGGCCGCGGCCAGCCGGGCCAGGGCCAGGCAGTCGGCCAGGCCGCGGACCAGGTCGGCGTTGCCGATCCGGGCCAACGGCCCGCTGCCGGAAGGCTGTTCGGCGGCGAAGCGCTCGCTGGTGAACGGGGTCTGCCAGAGCTGGACGGGGTGCAGCCGGGTCGGCCCGTCCTCGGCCGGGCGCAGCGCGATCAGGGTGCCGTCGGCGAGCAGCGCGTAGCCCTGGCAGGGCAGCGGGGCGGCGGCCTCCTGGCGGACGCTGTTGTACGGCTGGAGCAGGGCGCGGCCGTCGGCGGGGGAGCGGAACTCGTACAGCACGTCCTCGCCGTTGGGCGAGAGGAGGGTGCGCTCGTAGCGCAGGCCGTCGACCGGCTGGTCGAAGGTGCGCACGGTGCCGTCCACCAGGTGGCAGCCGCCGGGGAAGGCCACGCCCTGGTCGGCGGGCAGCCGCAGGCAGGCCTGGCCGAGCGCGTCGATCCGGGTGACGGTGCAGGTGGGCAGGTGCACCACCAGGTGCCGCTCGGTCTCCTCCTGGTACGGGCGCACGCGCACCAGCAGCAGGGTGCCGAGCCGGGCGTGGGCGATCCGGGCGTCGGCGAGCGTCTGCAGGGCCTCGGCCAGCGGCTCGCGGTGCAGCTCCCGGCCGTCCGGGGCGGTGATGGTCAGCCGGCCGCCGTCGACGCCGACGAGCAGTTCGCCGGCCAGGTCGGCACGGGGCGGGCGGCCGGGGCCGGCGGGCAGCTGGTCGTCCCGGGTGAGGGCGGTCCAGGGCAGCTGCTGCCCGTCGGCCGGGGTGTGGTCGCGTTCGCCGCGCCCGTCCAGGTAGGACGGCTGGGCGTCGTCGGCGAGGCCGTCGTCCAGCCGCCAGCGCAGCACCCGGACGTCGGCGGCGGTCGGGCCGGTGCGGAAGACGGCGAGCAGCCGGCCGTCCACCGCGCGCAGCCGCTCCAGCCGGGCGTCGCGGAAGTAGCGCCGCAGGTCGGCGAGGTCCTGGCGCAGCCGCGGGTCGTCCAGCAGGGTGCCCTCGGCGGGCGCGGGGGAGAGGTCGGGGTGGTGCAGGCCGAGGACGTCGGTGAAGTCCCCGGCGCCGTCGGCGGATTCGGTCGGACGGGTGGCGAGCAGCAGCAGCCCGCCGGCGGCGGTGAGGTCCTGCGGCAGGCAGGCCCGGTCGGTGGTGAGCCGTCCGGTGCCGGCCAGCCGCAGCTCCCCGCCGCCGAACTCGGCGACCCGGCGGGCGTTCAACGCCTGGGCCCGGTCGGCGAGTTCGGCGGCGGCTCGGGCGAGCCGGTCGCGCAGGACCTCGTAGGTGCCGGCGTCGAGCCGGGCGTCGAGGGCGTCCACGGTCACGGTCACGTTCCTCAGTTGACTCGGTCGAATCGGTTGCCGCGATCGATGCGGCTGGATCGGTAGCCGCGGTCAGCGCGGTCGGCGTGCCCGCTCAGCGGATCACTTGGAGCCGTTGGCCGAGGCGAGCCCGCCGGCCAGCGCCCCGATCGGGGTCTCCGCGACGCCCAGCTTCCGTGCCGACTCCAGCAGTTGGCGCAGCTGACCGGCCTGGTCGCCGGCCCCCGAGCCGATCAGCTTCATCAGCAGGGCCGACACCGTCAGGTTCTGCACGTCGGCCGTGGAGACCGAGGAGAGCACCCGGGTGAGGTCGTCCGTGAAGCTCGCCCGCCCGTCCAGCCAGGGCCCGGCCAGGGTCTGCGCGGTCTGCGAGTGGGCGACGAAGGCGTCCACGCTCTTGCCGGCCGACACCGACTGCACCAGCCGGTCGAAGAACACCGAGTCCCCGCCGACGATGTCGATCTTCGCCTTCTCCAGCCCGGCCGCGACCAGCGCCGCCTGGGCCTCGGCGATCTGCCGCTGGGTGTCCAGCCCGGCCAGCCGGACGTCCTTCTCGGCGGCCAGCCGAAGCCGGTACTCCTCGTGCCCGCGCGAGGCCTCGTCCAGCTTGGCCATCGCCGCGGCCTTCTCGGTCAGGCCCTCGGCCTCGGCCTTCAGCCGACCGCCGATCTCCAGCGCGGCCGCCTTGGCCTTCTCCGCCTGGACGACGGCCTCGGCGCGGCCGACCTTCTCCACCGCCGCGGCCTCCTGCTCGCGGACCTGGACCCGGGCCAGGCCCTCGGCCGCGGCCTCCGCCCGGACGCCCTCGGCCATCCGGATCTTGGCGGCCGCGTCCAGCTCGGCGGCCTGCTGCCGGGCCTCGGCCAGCACCAGCGCCTCGCGGGCCTTGTGGGTGGCGGCCTGCTCGGCGGCCTCCGCGGCCTTGATGTCCTTGACGAGCTTCTCCTGCGCCTCGGCCTCGGCCTGGATCACGACGGCCTTGCGGACGCGCTCGGCCTCCTCGGTGGCGCGCAGGGTCTTGACGGCCTCCTCCTGCTCGGCGACGGTGCGGTCCACCGCGACCCGCTCGCGGACCACGTCGGCGACCTCGCGCTTGGCGGACTCGAGCTCCTTCTCCTTGGCGATCGTGGCGAGCTGGGTCTCCCGCTCGCGGCCGACGACCTCCAGCAGACGGTCCTTCTCGATCCGCTCGTTCTCCACCGCGATCACCCGCTCGCGGTTCTTCTGCGCCACCGCGACCTCGCGGGCCTGGTTCTCCCGCTGCACCCCGAGCAGCTCCTCGGTGCGCAGGAAGGCGGTCTGGGCGTTGAGCCGCTCCTCCTCCTGCACCCGGGCGATTACCGCGTCCTCCTTGGCCCGCAGGGTCTCGATCTCGCGGCGCTGGCGGATCTCGGCGTCGGCCTGCCGGCGCTCCAGCTCCAGGACGGCTTCCCGGGCGTCCACGTTCTGCCGGGTGATCTCCTTCTCCTCGGTGCGCTGGTACTCGTTGGTGCGCACGTGCTCGATCGCGGTCAGCTCGGTGATCTTGCGGATGCCCTGGGCGTCCAGGATGTTGTCGGCGTCCAGCTGGTTCATCGGGGTCTGTTCCAGGTGGTCGATCGCCGCGTCCTCAAGGGTGTAGCCGTTGAGGTCGGTGCCGATGACCGCGATGATCTGGTCCCGGAACTCGTGCCGGTGGGTGTACAGGTCGGTGAAGTCCAGCTGCTTGCCGACGGTCTTGAGCGCCTCGGCGAACTTGACGGCGAAGAACTCCTGAATCGCCTGCGGATCGCTGGCCCGGGCGGTGCCGATCGACTGCGCGACCTTGATGACGTCCTCGACGGTCTTGTTGACCCGGACGAAGAACGAGATCCGGATGTCCGCGCGGATGTTGTCCCGGCAGATCAGACCGTCCCGGCCGGCCCGGTGGATCTCCACCGTCTTGGCGGTGATGTCCATCAACTCCGCCTTGTGGAGCACCGGGAGGACGATCGCGCCGGTGAAGGTCACGTCCACCTTCTTCGTCCGGGAGACGATCAGTGCCTTGCCCTGCTCGACCTTCTGGAACAGGCGGCCCACGAACAGCAGCATGGCGAGCAGGATGAGCAGCACGACGGCGACGAGCACGCCGAAACCCACGGCGATGGTGTCCATCACGGAGTCCTTTGACGAGATGGCGAGTTGGAGCGAAGAGGTGGTGCGAGGAGTCGATGGGAAGAGGTGGTGCGAAAGGGACGTGCGGTGGCGGAGGGCCGGCCGGGGAACGGGAGGCCGGGGATCAGACGCCGGTGGACGGCGGCTCGAAGGGCGCCACCAGGAAGTGCTCGCCCACGGCGTCGTAGTCGAAGATCAGGGCGGTCCGCCCGGCCGTCAGGCCCGGTTCGGGCTCCGCCGTGCGGACCTGGACGGTCGCGGTGGAGCCGTCCTCCGCGGTGACCTCGGCCTGCCCGAAGTCGGCCGTCACCCGGCCGGTCCGGATCACGCAGACCCGGCCGACGAAGTCCCCCCGGGTGGCCGGCCGGTCCTGCGGGAACAGCCGCGACAGCGGCCGGACGAGCACCCGGGTGCCCGCCCAGGAGGCGGCCAGCGCGACGACGAACACGCCGCCGCGCGCCGGCGCCCCCGAGGTGAGGACGGTGCCGGCCAGGCTGACGAACCAGGCGAGCGCGACCAGCAGCGACACCGCCACCGTCACGGGAACCCCGCCCAGTCCCAGCGCGTCCAGCACGCCCGTGTGGTGGCCCGCACCGGGCCGGTCGGGTCCCCCGTCGGCACCGTGCCCCCCGGCACCGTGCCCCCCGTGTCCGACGTGCCCCCCGTGCTCGGCACCGAGGTGGTGCCCCGCGTGCCCGACGTCCATGTGGTGCCCGGCGTCGTGCCCCCCGTGCACGGCGCCGGGAACGAGGCCGCCGAACAGCATCAGCAACCAGTACCCGACCACCACCACCAGCGCGAAGCTGAACAGCGCCGTCGGAAAGGCCAGCGCGGCCGCGAAGAATCCCCCCATCCCGGCCACCCTCCCCCGCCTCTCCACCGGCGCCGCGCTTCGGCACCGGGGAGATCATGACAGCGCCGGGGCCCGTCGCACATTGCCAGGATCCGGCAATCTTTACGCCCTCTTGACACCCTGGTACACGCGGCCCGCGTGACACTGCAACAACCAGGCAACAGGACGGGCGCCGGACGGTCGCAGCGGCGCCGCGCGGGTTTCGCGCGGCGGGACCGCGGCGGCCGTTTCCGGGGCGGCGGGGACTACGGCCGTCGTGCCGCGCACTACGGCGGTAGTCCAGCGCACCACGGCGGTAACGCCGCGCACCGCGGCGGTAGTTCCGCGCACTACAACGGTTGTTCCACGCACTACAGCGGTAGTCCCACGCACTACAGCGGTTGTTCCGGCCAGTTCAGCAGCCGCGCCCCCATGGCCGCCGTCTCCAGGGTGAAGCGCTGGAGCGCGTCCGCCGGGTCGTACCCGGTGAGCGCCTTGATCCGCTCCAGCCGGTAGCCCAGGGTGCGCACGCTCAGGCCCAGTCGGCGCGCCGCCTCCGCGTTCACGTACGCGGCCTCCGCCTGCACCGCGATGGTGTCCAGCAGCGGACGGGCGCCGCCGCGCGCCTCGGTCAGCGGGCCGAGCACGGTGCGCACCAGGTCGGCCATGGCCGACCGGTCGCGCATCAGCACCGGGAAGACCAGCAGCTCCTCGGCCCGCAGCTGCCGGGCCGGCAGGCCCAGCCGCTGCGCGTAGTCCAGGGCGTCCAGCGCCTCCTCGTAGCTGCGCAGCACCCCGCTCGGCCCCGAGTGCCGGCGGCCGGTGGCCACCCGCCGGACCGGCTGGTAGCCGCGGCCGGTTCCGGGACGCAGCGTCAGCTCGGCGAAGGCCTCCAGCACGGCCCGCTCGGAGTCCGGGGCGATGCACACCAGCCGGCCGTCCTTGCTGGCCAGCAGCACGTCCCGCTCGCCGAACCGCCCGGCCAGCTCCCGCTCCACCCGGTGCACCAGCGGATGGACGTCCGCGAACGGTTCGTCGCCGACCGCGACCGCCACCGTGTACGCGCCCGCCAGCCGCAGCCCGAACCGCTCCGCGCGCTCGGCGAGCAGTCCGAGGTCGCTGCGGCCGAACAGCAGGTCGTCGATGAACTCCCGCCGGGCGGCCTCCTCCTGGCGGACGGCCAGGCGCTGGGCCCGCTCGTGGCCCTCGCCCAGCGCGGCCAGCGCGGCGTCGGTGGCGGCCAGTACCGCGTCGCCGGTCCGGCGCAGTTCGGTGACGCTGCTCGCGGAGGTCGTCCCGGGCAGGGTCTGCCAGGCCCGCCGGGCCGCGGCCAGGCAGTGCGCGACCACCTCGCGCAGCCCGTGCCCGGCCTCGGCGCAGTGCTCGCCGAGTCTCCGCAGGCGCTCCAGCTCCTCGCGGCGCAGCAGCCGGCCAGTGCGGGAGACATCGGCGAGCAGGATGAGGTAGACCTCGGCCAGCTCGGTCGGTATGTCGTAGTCGATCTCCTCGGTCACCCTGTCCTGCCAACCCCCGTGCGGCCCGGTATTTCGGCGCTGAATTTATCAGGGGCGCTCCGGCCGGGAACGGGCGCGGCGGCCCCCGCCACCGGCCGGGGAGGCCCTGGCCACCGGCCGCTGCCGCCCGCCGCGGCGGCCCCCGCTACCGGTCCCGGAAGTGCAGGACGAAGCGGGCACTGCTGCCGTCGATCCGCCGCCGTACGTACAGCGCCGGAGCGCCGTCCGGGGTGCAGCTGACCCCCTCGCGCACCAGCAGCGCGGTGCCCGGCGGGACGCCCAGCAGCTCGGCGTCCGCGAGGTCCGCGCCGACGGCGCCGAAGGCCCGCCAGTCGTACTCCAGCTCCACCCCGGCGGCCCGCGCCAGGTCCGGCACCAGGTTCCCGGGGCGGCCCGGCCGGACCAGCTCGGCGGGCAGCGGGCCGAACGGCACCCAGTAGCTGCACGCCGCCCGGGCCCGCCCGCCCAGCCGGATCACCGAGTCCACCCGGGACAGCTCCGCGGGAGTGCGGCCCAGCTGGCGGGCCGCCTCCGCGTCCTGCGCCGAGCCGGTGACGGGCGGAGCGGCCACCACGAACTCCCCGTCGGTGGACTCGTCGTTCGGCAGCGCGGTGGGCACGCTGCCGAGGTCGAAGCGCTGGCTGCGCGGGTCCACGGCGATCGACACCCGGACGGCGGGCGGGCGGACGAAGGTGCCCACACCCCGGCGGATCTCCACCACGGCGGCCCGCTCCAGCTCCGCCACCGCCTGCCGTACGGTCAGCCGGTTCACGCCGAACTCGGCGCTCAGCTCGGGCTCGCTGGGCAGCCGGGTGCCGGGCGGGTAGGCGCCGGCGTCGACGCGCTCCTGGAGCCGGCGGGCCAGGCGGCGGTACACCGGGGTGTTCGGGGAGCTCGGGGTGTCCGGGGGGTTCGTCGCCACGGGCCCGATCCTACGGAGCCCGCCCGGGCCGCCTGCGCCGCTCGGGCCGCCTGTGTCGCCTGTGCCGCCTGCGCCCCTCGTCACCGCTCGGGCCGCCCGGGCGCCGTGCCGTACGGGACACCGCGGCCCCCGGGTCGCCGTGGGCGGGCGATGGGCGTGGGATAGAAGGATGTACCGATCGAGGCCCGCGTCGGCGAGACCCGCGCCACCGAGGCTTGCCCGGCGGCCCCCCGAGGGGTTACACATCTAGACGTCTAGATGTCTCCGCCTCCGGATCTCCCCGTCTCCTCCCGGGTGCGGCCCCACCGAAAGGCCTCCCGCATGTCCCTGGTCAACTTCCGCGACGCCGCCGCCCTCGGCGACCCCGAGGGCCGGCGGGTCCGCCCCGGTGTGCTGTACCGCTCCGCCCAGCCGTTCCCGGCCGCCGACGAGGCCACCGTCGCCCAGCTGCGCGGCTGCGACATCCGCACCATCGTGGACCTGCGCGACCCGCGCGAGACCGACCCCGCCGACTGGGCCGCCGCCGAGTCCGCCGGGATATCCGTCGTCGCCGCCCCGGTGAACCCCGCCACCGACGCCCTCACCGCGCGGATGGGCACCATGGCCACCGCCGCCGACCTGGGCGACTTCTACGTCCTGCTGGCCGAGTCCGCGCCCGACGCGGTGGCCGCCGCCGTCGACGCCACCGTCCGCCCCGGCGCCGTCCTGCTGCACTGCGCCGCCGGCAAGGACCGCACCGGCCTGCTGACCGCCCTCCTGCTGGACCTCCTCGGCGTCCCCGCCGAGCGCATCGTCGCCGACTACACCCGCACCGCCGACGCCCTCCCGCAGATCTTCGCGGGCCTCGCCGAGCGCCACCGCACCGCCCTCAACGACCGCACCACCTCCCGCGTCACCGACTCCCGGGGCCGCAACCTGACCATCCCCGCGCCCCTCCTGGAGGCCCCGGCCGAGGCCATGTCCGTCTTCCTCGACCGCGTCCGCACCCACCACGGCGGCGCCGCCTCCTTCCTCCCCTCCTGCGGCGTCCCGGCGGCCACCCTCGGCGCCTTCCGCACCAAGGCGGGCACCGCCGCCTGAGCCCGACCTGTCGGAGCCCGCGCCTACGCTGGCGGGCGATGAGCTACCAGGCGATGTGGTTCCTGATCCCCGCGCCCGCCGACGTCGTCGAGCGGCACGGGCCGCGGCTGCGGGCGCTGCTCGACGCGCACGCCGCGGACCCGGGCAACCGGGCGCTGCGCCGTCGTTGGGAGCGGGAGGGGCTGGCGCCGGAGGAGTTGGAGGAGCTGGCCGTCGGTCCGCTCGGGGAGGACCCGGACGGCCTGTACGCGGTCTGGGAGGACTGCGGGACGGCCGGCCCGTGCGCCGCCGTCCAGGCCCGCAACCGCTACCCGGTGCTGGGGCTGGCGCACGGCCTCGGCCCGGAGCGGACGGCCGGGCTGCCCGGCTGGTTCGGGGACGTGGTTGTCGGGCCTGAGGAGGTGCGGGCCGCCCTCCCGGCCGTCGAGGCGGTGTTCGACCTGGACGGGGCCGAGCGGCGGGCCCTCGACGCCCTGCGGACGGACGACCTCTCCGGCCTCTTCGACGCCGTCCTCCTGGTCTGGCGGGCCGCAGCCGAGGCCGGTCACGGGCTGATCGGCGCGCAGTTCGTCCCATAGCGGTGCGCCCCTGGCGCCGCGCCCGTAGGCGTGCCCTAATCCCGTTGCGCCGTGCCGTCGGTGCTGGCAGCGTGGCCGGGCGGGCAGCGTGCCGGGGCGGAAGGGGGTGGCGCGGGATGACCGCTCTGCGCGAGATCCGGGCCGACCACGACGGGCGGACGATCGTGCTCTACCAGGCCTACCCGCCGGCGATCGCCGACGCGGCGCTGGCGGCGGGCCGGTTCACGGCGCCGTTCGGCTTCCACCGGATGACGTGGATCAAGCCCTCGTTCCGCTGGCTGATGCACCGCAGCAACTGGGCGCAGAAGCCCGGCCAGACCAGGGTGCTGGCGGTCCGGATCACCCGGGAGGGCTGGGAGGAGGCGCTCGCCCGCGCCGTCCTGACCACCGCGCACCCGGACGAGGTGGCCCGCGCCGAGGTCCACGTGCAGTGGGACCCGGAGCGGTCGCTGCGCGGGGCGGCGCTGAACCACTACAGCATCCAGGTGGGCGTCGGCCGGTCGCTGGTCCGCCGTTACGCCGAGGAGTGGGTCGTCGGGCTCACCGACCTCACCCCGCAGGTGCAGCGGATCGCCGCGCTGGTCCGCGGCGGGCAGGCGGCGAAGGCGCAGCGGCTGCTGCCGCCCGAGCGCCCGTACCCGCTGTCCGCCGCGACGGCGCGGCGCCTCGGCCTGGGGTGACCCGAGGCCCCGGGGCGACCAGAGGCCTGGGATGCCCCGAGACCTGGGGCGACCCGGGGCCTCACACGTCCCGTCGCCGCACCACGACCACCGTCACCGCCACCGCCACCGCGCCCCACACCCCCATGGTGATCCACGAGTCCAGCACGCTCGGCGCGTACTTCCCCATCGTGGTCCTGGAGTTCGGTGTGATGGTGAGCCGCTGCACGGTGGCCAGCGGCAGGTGGGTGCCGATCTCCTTCAGCCACCGGTAGCGGTCCCCGCCGAACATCATCGGCAGGATGAACATCAGCATCACCAGCGACACGATCGAGGCGGTGGCGTGCCGCAGCAGCGCGCCCAGCGCCATCCCGATCAGCGCGCAGACCGGCACGATCGCCGCGTAGGCGAGCACGGCCCGCAGGCAGCCCGCGTCGGTGATGGAGAGCCCGACGTGCCGGGAGGCCAGCATCGCGTTGATGGTGAGGAAGGAGACCGCCGAGACGACGAGCCCGGCGAGCGCGGTGATCCCGCCGATCAGCAGCACCTTGGCCGCGATCACGCCGCGCCGGTCCGGGACGGCGGCGAAGGTGGTGCGGATCAGGCCGGTGGTGTACTCGCCGAAGACGGTGATCGCCCCGAGGCTGCCGGCCGCGACCGCCATCAGGTCGCTCGCGATGCTTCCGAGGCCGTGGAACAGCGGGTCGTAGGTGTACGGGGAGCGCCCGGGCATCGGCGCGGGCGGGTGGTCGATGTACGTCAGGTCGGTGTGGACGGCGTTCACGTTGACCGCGATCGCCACCAGCGAGGCCAGCGCCAGCACCCAGTAGGTGGAGCGCAGCGAGCGCAGTTTGATCCACTCGGCGGCGAGCAGGTCGAGGAACCGGGGGGTCGGCTCGGCGACGGAACCGGTGGAACCGCCGGAACCGGTGGAACCGAGGGCCATGGCGTTCATGCTGCTCATCGGGCTTCTCCTGCCAGGTACTCGACGCTGTCGGCGGTCAGGGACATGAACGCCGACTCCAGCGACGACGTCCGGGCGGCCAGTTCGTGCAGCACCACGCCGTGCCGCAGCGCGAGTTCGCCGATCCGTTCGGCCGGCATCCCGGTGACGGTCCCGAACCCCGGCTCCGTCAGCCGTACTTCGGCCCCCTCCGCGCGCAGGACCCCGGCCAGCGAGGCGAGTTCGGGTCCTCGGACGGCCACCGAGGAGACCGCGTTGCGGGCCGAGAACTCGGCGAGGCTCTCGTCCGCGATCAGCCGGCCGCGCCCGATCACCACCAGCCGGTCGGCGGTGTGCTCCATCTCGGCCATCATGTGGCTGGAGACGAAGACGGTGCGCCCCTCGGCGGCGAGCCGGCGGAACAGCCCGCGCACCCAGAGCACGCCCTCCGGGTCCAGCCCGTTGAGCGGCTCGTCGAAGAGCAGCACCGGCGGGTCGCCGAGCAGCGCGCCCGCGATGCCGAGCCGCTGCTTCATGCCCAGCGAGTAGCCGCCGATCCGGCGCCCGGCGGCCTTGCCGAGCCCGACCTCGGCCAGCACCTCGTCCACCCGCCGGAGCGGGATGCGGTTGCTCCGGGCCAGGGCCGACAGGTGTGCCCGGGCGCTGCGCCCGCCGTGCACGTCGCCCGCGTCCAGCAGGGCGCCGACGTGCCGCAGGCCGCGCGGCCGGTTCGCGAAGGGCACCCCGGCCACGGTGGCACTCCCCCCGGTGGGGGTGTCGAGGCCCAGGATCATCCGCAGCGTGGTGGACTTGCCCGCCCCGTTGGGGCCGAGGAAGCCGGTCACGGTGCCGGGCCGGACGGTGAAGGTCAACTGGTCGACGGCCGTGGTGGCGCCGTACCGCTTGGTCAGTCGCTCGATCTCGATCACGGGGACAACGCTGCCGGTCGGGCCCCCGCCCGGGCATCGGGCCGCGGGCCACAACCGCGGGCGGCCGCACTGGCCCCGGGGATTACGCCCCCGGGCCAATGTGCCGCCGTCCGGGCCGCCGCTACCATCGCGTCATGATCACCGAACCCCGTCCGCCGCTGCTCAGGCGCCTGCCCGCGGGCGTGTGGGTGGGGGCGCTGTGGACGGCCCTGGTCGTGTTCCGCTTCTTCACGCGCGAGAACGAGCTGCACCACCTGCTGAACTACCACGGCAATCCCGAGGACATGCCGATGGTGGTCACCGCGGTGGTCACCACCCTGGTCGCGACGCTGCTGGTCCGGCTGCCGCTGCTCGCCGTCGTGGTGGCGCTCGGGGGCGGGATGTTCGCGCTCGGGATGTGGGGCGTCCCGGAGGCGGCGCCGCTCCAGTTCCTGATCGCCGACGCGGTGGTCGGCTACTGCGCGGCCACCCGCTCCCGCCGGGTCTCGCTCACCGCCCTGGCGCTGCCGCTCGCCACCCTCGCCGGGCTGCTGCTCTGGGGCGCCGTCAACGACTACCCCGTCAACCCGCTCGCCTACGGGGGTTTCGCGGCCACCGTGCTGATCGCCTGGCTGATCGGCAACACCGTGCACCAGGGCCGGGCCCACACCGAGGCGCTGCGCGGCCGGGCCTCCGAGCAGGCCATCACCGCCGAACGGCTGCGCATCGCCCGCGAGTTGCACGACATGGTGGCCCACAACATCGGCATCATCGCGATCCAGGCCGGCATGGGCAGCCGGGTCATGGACACCCAGCCCGCCGAGACCCGGGCCGCCCTGGAGGCGATCGAGGCCACCAGCCGGGAGACCCTGGCCGGGCTGCGCCGGATGCTCGGCGCGCTGCGGCAGGGCGCGGGGGAGCCGGCGCCGCTCGAAGTGATGCCCGGACTGGGCGAGTTGGACCGGCTGGTGGAGAAGGCGGCGGGCGCCGGGGTGCGGGTGGCGCTCACCCGCCGCGGCGAAGCCCGTCCGCTGCCGTCCGAGGTGGACCTCGCCGCCTACCGGATCGTCCAGGAGGCGGTCACCAACGTGGTCAAGCACTCCGGCACCCGGGACTGCCACGTCACCGTCGGGTACGGGCCGCGGGAGCTCGACGTCACCGTCGTCGACCTGGGCGCGGGCGCGGCGACCGGCACCCCCGGCACCGGCTACGGGCTGGCCGGCATGCGCGAGCGGGTCGCCCTGCTGGACGGCGAGTTCGCGGCCGGCCCGCGCCCCGAGGGCGGCTTCCGGGTCGCCGCGCGGCTGCCGCTCCCCGAGACCCCGGCCGTGCGGACCCCGGCCGTGCAGACCCCCGTCGAGCCCGCCGTCGGGACCGCCGTCGGGACCGCCGTCGAGACCCCCGTGGAGGTGGGACCGTGATCCGTGTCGTCCTGGTCGACGACCAGCCGCTCATCCGCACCGGCCTGCGCGTGCTGATCGCCGACGCCCCCGACCTGGAGGTGGTCGGCGAGGCCGGCAACGGCGCCGAGGCCGTCGAACTGGTCGCCCGGCTGCGCCCCGACGTCGCCGTGATGGACATCCGGATGCCCGGCATGGACGGCATCGAGGCCACCCGCCGGATCACCGCCGACCCGGACCTGCCCACCCACGTCCTCGTCCTCACCACCTTCGACGACGACGACTACGTCTACGGCGCGCTGCGGGCCGGGGCGAGCGGGTTCCTGGTCAAGGACCTCGCCCTGGAGACCATCCTGGACGGCGTCCGGGTGGTCGCCGCCGGGGACGCCCTGCTGGCCCCCGGTATCACCCGCCGGCTGATCGGCGAGTTCGCCGCCCGCCCGGACGCCGACGCCGCGGCCAGGCCCCGCAGGCCGGTCGCCGAGGCCGTCACCGAGCGCGAGCGGGAGGTGCTCACCCTGGTCGGCCGGGGCCTGTCCAACGCCGAGATCGCCGCGGAGCTCACCATCAGCGTGGCCACCGCCAAGGCCCACGTCGCCCGGCTGTTCACCAAGCTCGACGCCCGCGACCGGGTCCACCTGGTCATCCAGGCCTACGAGTTCGGGCTGGTCAGCGCGTAGAAGCGTGTAAAGCGCGCAAGGCGCGTAACGCGCGAAAAGCATGCAGAGCGCGTCACGCGAGAGCGCCGGAGCGGGCCCGCACGGCCCACTCCGGCGCTCGCCTCACCCGGTCGTCAGTGGACGACCGCGTGCGAGATCTGGCAGCCGCTCACGCCGTTCGACCAGGTGCCCTGCATGGCGAACGAGCCCGTCGCGAACGCCACGTTCTGCGCGCCGCCCGTCCCGCCGACCCCGTTCCAGGAGCACTTGTCGGCGTTCTCGTACCCGGTCGAGTCGGTCCAGCCGCCCGCCGGGTTCTGGTCGGTGATGGTCTCCGAGTACTCGTGGCCGTACACGATGGTCACGCCGTCCAGGGTGCCCGCGCTGCCGCTGTTGACGTAGTTCTGGCCGCAGGAGCTGCCCATGTCGGTCACGTACGGGTCGTTGGTGAACGCCACGTCGCCGTACGGGGAGGAGGCCGCGCCGCCGCTCAGGGTGGTGTCGCCGTTCCAGTCGTG
This sequence comes from Kitasatospora sp. NPDC056800, assembly GCF_042789775.1. Taxonomy (NCBI): domain Bacteria; kingdom Bacillati; phylum Actinomycetota; class Actinomycetes; order Kitasatosporales; family Streptomycetaceae; genus Kitasatospora; species Kitasatospora sp. NPDC056800. The sequence continues at coordinate 19,756 of NZ_JBHUAL010000120.1, forward strand.
CCAGGCGCAGAAGCCCCCGTTCGGGGTGTTGAAGCCGTCCGGGTGGGTGCCGGTCGGCGACAGCACCACGTACTGCACGTTGCGGTTGGAGGCGGCGGTGGTGTTGCCGAAGTGCCCGGCCGCCTTGACGGCCTCGGCGGCCAGCTGGTTGCCGCTGGCCTGGCCCGGAGCGGCGGCGGACCCGTCGACCCAGACGCCGGCCAGCGCGCCGCCGGTCGGGTAGCCGACGTGCGTCGAACCGGTCGGGCAGCTGGTCGCGCCCGCGGCGACGCCCTCGCAGTACTGGGTCATGACGCCGGACCAGGTCTCGCTGTTGGTGCCGAGGCCCTTGAACAGCTGCTGCGCCCGGACGGCCTCGCCCTTCGGGTCGCCGGTCAGGGTGGTGTAGCCGCTGGAGTTGGTGCCCTGGGTGCCCCACTGGGAGCCCCAGAAGACCAGGTAGACCTTCGGCGCGCCGGTGGTGACGCCGATGCCGTCGACGCCGCCGCCGTAGCTGAGGTTGTTGCCCGCGGCCTTCGCGGAGTTGCCGGCCTCCTTGGTCGGGTGCGCGCCGTGCCGGTAGGGGTGCGGCTGTCCGGCGAACTCGCCGGCCGGCCGGTTGTCCTGGGCGGCCTGGGCGACCGGGGCGGCCGCGAAGCCGGCGGCGGCCAGCGCCAGGGCGCTGAGCCCGGTCAGGGCCCGCAGTCGCATCCGGCGGGAGGTGGGGGAGATGCCCATCGTGAGGGTTCCTCTCTGGTGCCGGCCGCGGCCGGGTACGGCGCGGCGGCACGGTGGGGGACGAAGGGGGAGGAGCACGACGACGGCGAGCCGGACCTGCCGGCGGCCCGTCAGGGACGACCAGCGGGGTGGGATGGGGGACCGGTTCACCGCCGACCGCCGGAAGCAAAGCACCGCCGCCGAAACCGCTTCAAGCACGCAAAGGGTAAGACCCGCCCCAAGGAACGCCCGGGCGGACGTAGCGAACGTCAAAAGCCCGCAGCTGGACGTGGGTTGATGCGCGTAGCGCAGCCGAATGCCAACAGTTGAGAGGCGCTTCTACACCGTATGCGCCGTCAGGTCGTCGCCGAAGGTCGACTCAGGGGCCCTCGACCTCGCCGATCCGCATGATCCGGCCGTGCGAGTCCAGCACCACGTCGTAGGCGTTGCCGTGGCAGCCGTACGGGTCGGCCGGTTCGCGCTCGGCCAGGCAGTCGTCGATGTGGGCGATCAGCTCGTCGAGGGGGACGGTCCTGGCCGGTTCGTCGTGGGTGACGTCGACCAGGGTCGCCGCCACGCCCGCCCCCGCGAAGCCGTAGTGGACGGGGCTGCCGACGGGCTCGTAGCGGGCGGAGCCGCAGCTGAAGCGGGCGGACCGGGCGGTGAGTTCGGCCGGTCCGGCGGAGACGACGACGAGGAAATCGTGGCCGGGGCGGCCGGTGGGAACGGCGCACCCGGGCCCGGCGGAAGACCCCGTGGAGGGCTCGGCTGAGGGTTCGTCGGGAGACGCGGGCGCGTCCGGCGAGTCCGGCGGGGCGGGCACGTCGGGCGAAGCGGACGAGTCGGGCGAGGCGGAGGAGAAGGCGGCGGACGGCTCGGCCGAGCCGGAGTAGTACTCCTCCTCCTCGTAGAAGAGGCCGTCGTCCTCGTCCAGCAGGTCGTCCGCGCCCTCGTCGGCCAGCGCGGCGGCGGAGGCGGCGGCCACGGTGGGGCCGGAGTCGGCGGGCGTGCAGCCGGTGAGGACGGCGGCGGCGCCGCAGGCCAGCAGGGCGGCGGCGAGGAGCATGCGGGGGGTGGCCATGACACAAGTCTCCCCGGGCGGCGGCGGTTGGCGGTACCCGCTTAACACGACCGGGGCCCGGCCCGTGGTTCCCGCCAGGGCCCCTCCCCCGCCGGATGTGCGGATCCGGCGGGGGAGGGGAGCCGATGAGCGGCCGTCAGGCGGCGGCAGGGGAGCAGGTGGCGGCCGTCAGGCGGCCACCGGCCGGCCCGCCTCGTACGCCTCGCGCACCCGGGCCTGCGCCCGCGCGCCCGCCGCCAGGTGGTCGAGGCCGAGCAGCGCCGCGCCCAGCACCGGCGGGGCGACGACGACGCGCGGCTCGGCCAGCGGCGCGGCCTCGGCGAGCCGGGCGGTCACGTTGTCCAGCAGCAGCGGATGCCGGGAGGCGAGCACGCCGCCGCCCAGCACCACCGGGGTGGGGGTGTCCAGCAGGTCCAGGCGGCGGAGCGCCACCACCGCGAGCCGGACGATCTCGTCGGCCTGGCGGTCGATCAGCCCCCGCGCCACCTCGTCGCCCTCGTCCGCGACGGCGAACAGCACCCGGACGATCTCGTGCAGCCGCGCGTTCGGCAGGTGCCCGAGGTGGACGGCCTCGGCGACGGCGCCGGCGCCGGGCAGGCCGAAGTGCTCGGCGATGGCGCGGGCGAGCCCGGTCGGCCTGCCGCGCCCGTCCTCCGCGCGGACGGCGTGCCACATGCTGGCGACGGCGAGTCCGGAGCCGCCGCCCCAGTCGCCGGTGAGCTCGCCGAGGGCGGGGAAGCGGGCGGTGCGGCCGTCCGGCAGCAGGCCGACGCAGTTGATCCCGGCGCCGCAGACCACCGCGACCCCGCGCGGGCCGTCGGTGCCGGCCCGCAGCAGGCCGAAGGTGTCGTTGACGACGGTGTTGCCGGCGCCCCAGGGGTGGGACTCCAGCGCCACCCGCAGCGCCTCCTCCTCGACCGGCAGGTCGGCGTTGGCCAGGCAGGCGCTGACGTGGCCGGTGAGCACGCCGCTCCAGGACGGGTGGCCGGCCTCGGCGGCGGCCTGCTCGACCAGCGGGGCGAGGCCGGCGACGGCCGCCGCGCCGCCGATCTTCTGCGGTTCGAAGCCGCCGCCGCGGGCGGTGCCGAGGATGCTGCCGTCGGTGCCGATCAGGGCGACGTCGGTCTTGGAGTTCCCCGCGTCGATGGCGAGGACGCCGGGCAGGAGTGGTTCGGGCTGGTGGGTCATCAGGTCCCCGCGGCTCGTACGTGGCCCGGGCCGTTGGTCGTCGGCCGGGTGCCCGGCGGTGGTCCCGGCCGGGTGGCCCGGCCGAAAGGTCCCCGGCCGGGGGTGGACGGTCTCCTCGCGGTGCCCGTCCGGCGACCGGGGGCGGTCGCCGGACGGCGCGGAGCGGGCCGGGTCAGGCCCAGGCGAGGTGCTCGCGGTTGTGGGCGAGCAGGCGGTCCGTGAGCTGGTCGGCCAGCTCGATCTGGCCGACCAGCGGGTGGGCGAGCAGGGCGTCGAAGACCCGGTCGCGGCCGCCGCGCAGGGCGGCGTCGAGGGCGAGCTGCTCGTACGAGGTGACGGCGGCGACCAGTCCGGCGTACAGCGGCTCGACGGGCCGCTGCGGCAGCGGGCGCACGCCCCGCGCGTCCACCTCGGCCGGCACCTCGATGACGGCGTCGTCGGGCAGGAACGGCAGCACGCCGTCGTTGCGGGTGTTCACCACCTGGACGGACGTGCCGCCGCCGGTGCCGAGCAGCGCGGCGATCAGCTGGACGGCCGCCTCCGAGTAGAAGGCGCCGCCGCGCTTGCCGAGCAGCTCGGGCTTGGTGTCCAGGGCCGGGTCGGCGTACAGCTCCAGCAGCTGCCGCTCGATCTCGGCGACCTGCGCGGCCCGCGAGCCCTGCTCCCTCAGCTCCGCCACCACGGCGTCGTGCTGGTAGAAGTACCGCAGGTAGTAGGACGGCACGACGCCGAGCCGCTCGATGACGGCCTGCGGCAGGTGCAGGTCCTCGGCGATCTCCTTGCCGTGCGAGGAGAGCAGCTCGGGGAGCACCTCGCGCCCGGTCATGGCGCCCGGGGCGTCCAGCAGGGTCACCCCGCGCTCCCAGGTCAGGTGGTTGAGCCCGACGTGGTCGAGCCGGACCAGCTCCGGGTCCACGCCCAGGTGCCCGGCGAACTTGCGCTGGAAGCCGATCGCGACGTTGCACAGCCCGACGGCCTTGTGGCCGGCGGTCTGCAGCGCCCGGGTGACGATGCCGACCGGGTTGGTGAAGTCCACGATCCAGGCGTCCGGGTTGGTCCGGCGCACCTGCTCGGCGATGTCCAGCACCACCGGGACGGTGCGCAGCGCCTTGGCGAGCCCGCCGGCGCCGGTGGTCTCCTGCCCGACGCAGCCGCACTCCAGCGGCCAGGTCTCGTCCTGGTTGCGGGCCGCCTGCCCGCCGACGCGCAGCTGGAGCAGCACGGCGTCGGCGTCCGCGACGCCCGCCGCCAGGTCCGTGGTCACCGTGACGACCGCGGGGTGGCCCTGCCGGGCGAAGATCCGCCGGGCCAGGCCGCCGATCAGCTCCAGCCGCTCGGCGGCCGGGTCGATCAGCACCAGCTCGCCGACCGGCAGGGTGTCGCGCAGCCGGGCGAAGCCGTCGATCAGCTCCGGAGTGTACGTCGAACCCCCGCCGACGATTGCCAACTTCAGTGCGGACATCAGCCCTTGACCCCTGTCAGTGTCACGCCTTCGATGAAGGCCTTCTGAGCGAAGAAGAAGAGGACGATCACCGGGGCCATCACCATCATGGTGGCGGCCATGGTGAGGTTCCAGTTGGTGTGGTGGGCGGCCTTGAAGGACTCCAGCCCGTAACTGAGCGTCCAGGAGTCGTGGTTGTTGCTGGCGTAGATCTGCGGGCCGAAGTAGTCGTTCCAGCAGTAGAAGAACTGGAACAGCGCGACCGCGGCGATGGCCGGCTTGGCCATCGGCAGGACCACCCGCAGCAGGGTGCGCAGGTCGCCGCAGCCGTCGATCCGGGCGGCCTCGATGTACTCCCTGGGGATGGTCATCAGGAACTGGCGCAGCAGGAAGATGGTGAACGCGTCGCCGAAGGCCATCGGGATGATCAGCGGCCAGAGCGAGCTGCTCAGGCCCATCTGCTTGGACCAGAACAGGTACATCGGGATGACGGTGACCTGCGGCGGCAGCATCATCATCGCGATGACCGCCATCAGCGCCAGGTTGCGGCCGCGGAAGCGGAACTTGGCGAGCGCGTAGGCCACCGGCAGGCTGGAGACCACGGTCAGCACGGTGCCGGCCACGGCGTACAGCAGGGTGTTGCGCCACCAGGTGAGGAAGCCGGGGGTGTCCCAGACCTTGCCGTAGTTGCCCCAGTTCCAGCTGGTCGGCCAGTAGTCGGTGGTGAGCGCCTGCCGGTCCGACATCACCGAGGTGAGGAAGACGAACACGAAGGGCAGCAGGAAGAACAGCGCGGCGGCGATGGCCAGCGCGTGCACGGCCACCCAGTTGAGGGCCGCGCGGCGGCGGGCGGCCCGGGCGGCGGGTCCGCCGGGGCGGGAGGGGCCGGCCGCGGCCGGTGCCCTCGTGAGCGTGGAGCCAAGAGTCATGATCAGGTCCTCACGGGCCGCTAGTCGTCGCTCGCCATGAAGCCGGACCGGCGGCGGAGCAGGATCGAGGTGACGGCCATCGAGATGGCGAACAGCACCAGGGCGACGACGCAGGCCGCGCCGTAGTTGAAGCTCTGGAAGCCGAGCTTGTAGACCATCTGCGGCAGGGTCCAGGTGGAGCCGTTCGGGAAGCCGGGCTCGAAGGGCTGGCCGGAGCCGCCCGCGATGCCGCTGGCGACCTTCCCGGCGACGATCGCCTGGGTGTAGTACTGCATGGTCTGGATCACCCCGGTGACCACCGCGAACATGATGATCGGCGAGATGTTCGGCAGGGTGACGTACCGGAACCGCTGGAACGGGCCGGCGCCGTCCAGCGAGGCCGCCTCGTACTGCTCCCGGGGGACGTCCAGCAGCGAGGCCATGAAGATGACCATCAGGTCGCCGACGCCCCACATGGCGAGCAGGGTGAGCGCGGGCTTGGACCAGTCCGCGGAGGCGAACCAGCCGGGCTGCGGCAGGCCGAGCTCGCCCAGCAGGTGGTTGACCGGGCCGGTGCCGGGGTTGAACAGGAAGGCGAAGGCGACGGTGGCGGCCACCGGCGGGGCCAGGTACGGCAGGTAGAAGGCGGTGCGGAAGAAGCCGGCGCCGGTCTTCACCTTGGTGATGAGCATCCCGATGCCCAGGCCGAAGACGACCCGCAGGGTCACCATCACGACGACCAGCCACAGGGTGTTGCGCAGGCCCTGCCAGAAGGTCGGCAGGTGGTTGAAGACGTAGTCCCAGTTCTTCAGGCCGCTGAAGGTCGGGGCGCCGAAGCCGTTGTACGAGGTGAAGGAGAAGTAGGCGGTGGAGACGAGCGGGTAGGCGAAGAAGACGCTGAACCCGATCAGCCAGGGGGAGAGGAAGGCGAGGGTGCGGGCCGCCTCCCGGCGGCGCTTCCGGCGCAGCAGGTGCTGCGTGGAGGGCGCCGCCGGGCCGGTCGGTCCCGCGTCGGCCTCGTCGCTTCCCTTGCGGGTGCCGAACGCGAGTGACATGGGAGCTCCGTGGACCGTTCCCCGGCCTACTTGGCCTGGGCGATGTCGGTGTCGATCTGCTTGGCCGTGGCGGCCAGACCCGCCTGGAGGTCGCCCTGCTTGCCGGACTCGTAGTCGTAGCCGAGGTTCTGCAGGGTGATGATGTAGCTGCCGCCGTTGACGGCCGGCGGGGTGGTGCCGGAGTGGGCGTTCTTGGCGACGTCCAGGAAGGTCTTGAAGTTCCGGTCGCTCACCAGCTTCGGCGAGTCCAGCGCCTCGAAGGTGCTCGGCACGTTGTGGATCGCGTTGGAGAAGTTCACCACCGCGTCGGTGTCCGTGGTCAGGTACTTGACGAACTCCCAGGCGGCGGCCTGCTTCTTGCTGGTGCTGGCGATGCCGATGATGGTGCCGGTCTGGTAGCCGCGGCCGTAGGTGTCGGCCTGGTCGTCCGGGACGGGGAAGGCGGCGGTGGCCCACTCGAAGTCGGGCTTGTCCTTGGCGAGCGAGGCGGTGCGCCACTCGCCGTCGAGGGCCATCGCGACCTGGCCGGTGTGGAAGGGGTTCTTGGCGCTGAACTCCTCGCCGAAGGTCGCGCGGTACTTCTCCAGCTTGTCGTAGCCGCCGAGCTGGTCGACCAGGCCCTTCTGCCACTTGAACATCGCGGCGACCTTCGGGTCGGTGGCGATGTTCGACTTGCCGTCGGCGCCGAAGTAGGTCGCGCCGTACTGGCCGAGGAAGTGCTCGGTGGTGGACTCGTAGCCGTGGTACAGCGGCATGTAGCCGAGCTGCTTGTACGAGTCGCCGTCGGCGACGGTCAGCTTGGCGGCGTCCTCGGCGAACTCGCTGAAGGTCTTCGGCGGGTTGGCGATGCCGGCGTCGGCGAAGGCCTTCTTGTTGTAGTACAGGCCGTACGCGTCGCCGAGCAGCGGCAGCGAGCACTGGTTGCCCTGGAACTGCGTGTAGTTGAGCATCGTGGCCGGGAAGGTCTTGGCCGGGTCGATGCCGCTCTTCTGGAGCATCGGCTTGAGGTCGACGAAGGCCTTGGTCGAGCAGAACATGCCGACGTTGTTGGTGGTGAAGGAGGAGACCACGTCCGGCGCGTCCGAGCCGCCCGCCCGCAGGGCCTGGTTGACCTTGTCGTCCTCGAGGCTGTCCACGGCCTTGACGTGGATGTTGGGGTGGGCCTTCTCGAAGGCGGCGATGTTGTCGTTGATCGCCTTCTTCTCGTTCTCCTGGCTCCAGCCGTGCCAGAAGGTGATGGTGACGTCCTTGCCGCTGGCCGAGTCGTCGGAGCCGCCCGAGTCGCTGGAACCGGTGCAGGCGGAGGCGAGCAGGGCCAGGACGGCGCTGCCGGCGACGGCGGCGATCGTGCGGCGGCCTCTGCGGGAGGTGGTGGCGTGCACTTCGGGATCCTCCTGGGGGTGCGCGGGCAGGCCTCGTTGCCTCGGGTCCCGCGTTCGGGGGTTGGGGAGAGGTGGGTGCAGGTGGCGAGGTGACAGGGGGAGCGTCAGTGGGGGCGTCGAGTCGATCGGGGGCGGACGTCAGTGGGTGGAGAAGACCGCCTCGCGGGCGTCGGACAGGGCACGTTGCAGGGCGCCGAGCAGGACCGGCGAGCCGGACAGGGCGGTGCTGCGGACCTCCGGCCGGGCGATGGAGATCCGCGCCAGTTCGTCCTCGACCAGCGCGCGCAGCCGTTCGCCGCCCGCGCTCGGCACCACACCGGAGAGGACCACCAGCTGGGGGTCGACGACGGCGACGATCACCGCCAGCCCGACGGCGAGCCGCCCGGCCAGCTCGGCGAGGAAGGCGTCGCCGGCGCCGGGGGTGGCCAGCGCCCTGGCGATGGACTCCTGCGCGGTGGCCGCGCCGAGCCCGTGCTCACGGGCCAGCGACCGGACGGCGGGCGCGCCGACCAGCGCCTGGAACCCGCCGAACTTGCGGCGGCGGGCGTCCCACTCGACCGGGGAGTCGGGCAGCGGCATGTAGCCGACCTCCCCGGCGCCGCCGGTGAAGCCGCGGTGCAGCCGCCCGGCGATCACGATCGCCGCGCCGACCCCGGCCCCGGCCCAGAGCAGGACGAAGTCCTCGAAGCCGGCCGCGGCGCCCGAGGAGCGCTCGGCGACGGCGGCCAGGTTCACGTCGTTCTCGATCGACACCGGCGCGCCGATCGCCTCGGTCAGCTCCTCGACCAGCCGCGGCGAGTGCCAGCCCGGCAGGTGGGAGGCGTAGCGCAGCTTGCCGGTGACCGGGTCGGGGGCGCCGCCGACCCCGATCGCGACGGTGCGCAGGGCGCCCTCGGGCAGACCGGCGGCCCGGACCGCCTCGGCCACCGCGGCGGCGACGGTGGGCACGGTCGCGGCCGCCGGCACGCCCTTGGTCGGCACGGTGTGCCCGGCCAGCGTGGTGCCGGTGATGTCGGCGACGGCGACCTCGATGCCGCTGTTGGTGACGTCCAGTCCGGCGACGTACCCGGCGGCCGGATTCACCTGGTACAGCCGGGCGTTGGGGCCGGGCCCGCCCGCCGTGGTGCCGACCGGCAGGACCAGCCCGGCCGCCTCCAGCCGGGCCAGCAGCTGGGAGGCGGTGGGCTTGGACAGCCCGGTGAGGGTGCCGATCTGGGTACGGGAGAGCGGCCCGTTCTCCAGCAGCAGTTCGAGGGCGGCGCGGTCGTTGATGGCGCGCAGCAGACTGGGGGTGCCGGCGAGGGGGGCCTTGGCGGTGCTCTTGGTCATGCCCGGCATCCTCCTCTTCCGGCTGGTCGTCGACGTCCCGCGGGTGTCCCCGGCGTGGGGAGCGGGCGGGTTTCGGACGAACTGTTAGGAAACTTTCCAGTCGCTAGGGAAGGACCGTAAGCGCCCTGTCGTAGGGGTGTCAATGGTGGGCGGAGCGGAGGATGCCGAAGCGTTACCCGACACCACGAAGCCCCGCCCCCACCGTGGTGGGAGCGGGGCCGACACCCACCCGGCCCCACACGGAAATCCGTATGAGGAAGAAAAACAAGCGCGTCACCCTCCCCGGAAGAGGAGGGTGACGCGCCAATGAATCAGGGT
>NZ_JBHUAL010000121.1:0-28878 GCF_042789775.1 Kitasatospora sp. NPDC056800
CCGGGAGGTCAGACCACCCGGCGCATCCAGCCGTGGACGTCCTCGGCGCGCCCGTACTGGATGTCCAGCATGTGCTCGCGGATCGCGAGGGTCTGCTTGCCGGGCGTGCCGGTGCCGATGGTGAACGCGTAGCCCTCGCCCTTGGACTCGCCCTTGAAGCCGACGATCGGGGTGACCACCGCGGCCGTCCCGGCGGCGAACACCTCGGTGACCGTGCCGTCGGCGGCACCGGAGCGCAGCTCGGAGAGGGTGATCGGGCGCTCCACCGGCGTCAGCCCGAACTCGCCCGCCAGGGACAGGATCGAGTCCCTGGTCACCCCGTCGAGGATGTTGCCGAGGGCGGGGGTGACCAGCTCGCCGGCCGAGGTGACCAGGCACAGGTTCATCGTGCCGGACTCCTCCAGGTCCCCCTCGCCGCCGGTGTCGTCCAGGAACAGCACCTGGTCGCAGCCGTTCTTCCGGGACTCGATCTGCGCCGCCAGGCTGGAGGCGTAGTTGCCGCCGCACTTGGCGGCGCCGGTGCCGCCCCGCCCGGCACGGGTGTAGTTGCTGCTCACCCAGAGCGTGATGCCGGTGACCCCGCCCGCGAAGTACGGACCGGCCGGGCTGGCGATGACCGAGTAGGCGATCTGCTCGGCGGGCCGGACCCCGAGGAAGGCCTCCGAGGCGAACATGAACGGCCGCAGGTAGAGGCTCTTCTCGTCCGGGGAGCTCGGCACCCACGCCTCGTCCGCGCGGACCAGCTCCTCGACGCTGGTGAGGAAGTCCTCCTCCGGCAGCACCGGCAGGGCGAGCCGCTCGGCGGAGCGGGCGAAGCGGCGGGCGTTGAACTCCGGGCGGAACAGCCAGACGCTGCCGTCGGCGTGCCGGTAGGCCTTCAGCCCCTCGAAGATCTCCTGGGCGTAGTGCAGCACGGCGGCGCTCGGGTGCAGCGAGTACGGCGCCAGCGCGGTGACCTTGTGGTCGTGCCAGCCCTCGGCGGGCGTCCAGGTGGCCGAGGCCATGTGGTCGGTGAAGAACTTGCCGAAGCCCGGCGCGGCGAGGATTGTGCGTCGCTCCTCCTCGGAAACGGGACCGGTCGTCCGGGACAGAGGGAAAGCGCGACTCATCGTCAACTCCTCAACACCGCTGTGGATTCTGTGCGAACCGACGCCAACGACCGGCGTCATACCCGTCATGCTAACGGTCGTCAGCCGGACGTGATACGGCGCGGTCCGGTCGGGTCCGGAACCGTCGCCCTCCCCGGAGCCCGCGGCTCCGGAATTCCCGTCCTACCGGTGGCCGCCGTGGAGGTCGCCGACCAGGCCGTCCAGGGTGCCGCGCAGGGCCCCGGAGTTCGCCTGGTCGAACCAGGTGGTGCGCACCCGCTCGTTGCTCCCGCCCGGGGTCTCGTGCTCGGCCGCGAGCCGCTCCAGCGACCGCGTCCCGTCGGCCAGGGAGCGGCCGACGTCCTGGTAGAGGCCGCGGACGAAGCGGTCGGCGTCCGCCGCGGGGATGCCCTGGTCGGTGGCCCAGGAGACGAGCGTGGCGAGGAACGCGTAGTGGGTGGTCTGGGTCGAGGTGACCGCGGACAGGACGTTGAGGGCCGCCTCGTCCGCGACCGGCAGCGCCCCGCCCAACAGCTCGAACAGGGCGTCCGCGTCCGGGTGGGAGGGCTGGACGACGGTGAGGCAGCGGCGCTCCCGGACGGTGGGCAGCGGGATCGCGTGGGTCAGCGCGGCGCCGGTGGCCAGCACCCGGCGCAACTCCTCGGAGGCGACGCCCGGGATCACGTTGACCACGACCCGGTCGTCGGGGACGACCAGCCCGGCCAGGGCCGCCCGCCAGTCCTGGCGGCGCAGGGCGACGATCACCAGGTCGGAGCCGTCCACCACCTCCTGGTTGTCGGCGCACACCCGCACGCCGTCGTAGCGCTCCGCCAGCTCGGCGGCGGTGCGGGCGCCCCGCGGGGAGAGCAGGACCTCTAGCCCGGGCTCCTCCCCGTGGCGCAGGCCCATCACGATGGCCCGGCCGATCTCGCCCACTCCGATGATGCCGATGCGCTGCACGGTGACTGCCTCCGTCGTCCGGTACGGATCTTCTCCGCAGCAGTGTGGCCGCTGTGGCACCCGGTGGCCAGGGGCCCCGGTCAGCCGTGCGGGACGAGGGCGACCGGGCACCGGACGTGGTGGATCGCGGCGTGGGCGACCGGGCCGAGGTGGGCGCCGAGGAGGGTGCGGCGGACGCGGCGGCCGACGACGAGCAGCCGGGCCCCGGCCGCCGCGTCCACCAGGGCGACGGAGGCGCTGCCCTGGATCAGGTCGGCGGTCACCGCCACCTCGGGGTGGCGCTCCCGCCAGGGGGTCACCTGCTCGGCGAACCGGGCCCGGTCGACGGAGGCGAGTTCGCCCAGCCCGCCGACGGCCTCGAGTGCCGTGTACTGGCTGGAGGCCGGCGGCGACCAGACGTGCACCACCCGCAGCGGCGCCCGGCGCCGGGCGGCCGCGTCGAAGGCGAAGGCCAGCACGTCGTCCATCGGATGGGCGAGGTCCAGGCCCACCAGCACCGGGCCCTCCGACTCCTCCGCCTCGGCCCGGACCAGGACCACCGGGCAGCCCGCCCGGCGCAGCACCTCCTGGCTCACCGAGCCGACCAGGAAGCCGCGCACCGCGCCCAGCCCGCGCGAGCCCAGGACGAGCAGGGCGGCCGACTTGCCGACGGCCTCCAGCGCCTCGGCCGGGTCGGTCGGGACGATCGCCGAGGTGACCGGCCCGTCGCCGGCCAGCGGGCGCAGCTCCCGCGCCCGCAGCTCCAGCCGGTCCAGGGCGTCGCGGTACGTCTCCTCGCTGCCGACCACGTCCCGGTGCGGCCAGGGCCAGGCCTCCAGGAGGTCCAGCGGGCAGCCGCGGCGCCGCGCCTCCCGGGCGGCCCACTCGGTGGCGGCGAGGCTCTCGGGCGAGCCGTCGAATCCGGCGACGACGGGTGCGGTCATGGTCTGCTCCTCATCCGCGCAGCGTGTCCAGGGCGGCGTTCAGCCGCCGCGCCGCCTCGTCCGCGACCTCGCCCAGCCCGCCTCCGGACCCGGCCAGGGCGACCATCGTCTGCGGGTCGACGGCCTCCACCACCGTGGCGTCGCCGTCCGTCCGGACCACCACGTTGCAGGGCAGCAGCAGCCCGATCCGGCGGTCGGCCTGGAGCGCGCGGTGGGCGAGGGCGGGGTTGCAGGCGCCGAGGATCAGGTAGTCCTCGACCTCCGCGCCGATCTTCTCGCGCAGCGTCGCCCGGACGTCGATGGTGGTCAGGACGCCGAAGCCCTGCTCCTTGAGCGCGGCGGTGACCGCCTCCACCGCCTGCGCGAACGGCCGGTCGAGCCGTACGCCGAGACCGTAGTCCATGGTTCCTCCGGGGGTGTCGGGTGGCCTGGGAGGTCGCGGCCCCAGTATCGGCGGACGCCGCGCCCGCCGCCTCCCGGGGCCGAGCCGCGGCGGTGCCGGCGGTGACGTACGGCGAGGACCGCCGGGCGGTGGCGGCGCGGGTCGGCAGGACCGCCGGGCCCGCGCACGGTCCGTCAGGCGGACGCCGCCGAGGCCCTCCGGCTGTCACGGGGGCCGGCGGGGGGCCGCTGCCTCATGCACCCGGGACAACGGGTGGAGCAGACTTCAGGGATATGCGGGAGCCCGACGACGAAGGGGCGGACTCATGGCTGCGGAGAGCGTGCGAAGAGCCTGGTGGCGGCCTCGGTCCGGTCCTGCGGAGCGACAACTGGCCGCGGCCGGGCTGTGCGCGCTCGTCTGCGTGGTGGCCGGCGGGCTGTGGGTCGGGTACGTGCTGAGCCACCTCGGCGCGCCCGGGGTCTCGGTGCCCACCCACGACCTGGCGGTGCTCGGGTACGGCCTCGCCGCCGTCGCCGGTGGAGTACTGCTGCACGCCCACCGGCCGGGGAACCAGCTCGGCTGGGTGCTGCTCGTGTACGGGGCGGCGACGATCCTCCCGGTCGCGGCCGAGGCCCCGATCTGGGTCGAGGGGGGCGACCCGCGCATGGTCGGGGCGGTGGTGGTGCTGTCGTCACTGTGCGACACCGTCAGCGGAGCCCTGTGGCACGCGCTGCCGCTGTGGCTGCCGTTCGGGACGCTGCCGAGCAGGCGGTGGTGGTTCGCGATCGGCGCCGTGGCCCTGTGGCGGCTGCCCCCGGCGAGCTACTACGTCTCCGAGCCGACCGTGTTCGGCCGGCCCAACCCGTTCGCGGGCAGCGGCCTCGCGCACCTGCTGCAGGGCTTCAACGACCGGATGCTCGACACCCAGCTCGTCGTGTACGTCGCGCTGACCGTCCTGGTGGTGCTCGTCCCGCTCGCGCGGATCCGCGGGGCGTCCCGGCGGCGCCGGCAGAACGTCCTGATCGGCCTCGGGGTGTACCTGCTGTGGGGCGGGGCCGAACTCGGCTACTACTTCGACCAGGGCACGGCCGCGTACACCGCGTTCGCGGTCACCTCGGCGCTGTGGACGCTCACCCTGGCCGCCGTGGTGGTCCGGGACGGGTCCTGGCGGCTCGACCGGGCCGCCCGGCGGGTGCTGACCGGCCTGCTGGTGGCCGCCGGGCTGGCCGTGGCCTTCGTAGTGGTGGCCTGCCTGCTCTCCACCATGCTGATGCCCGGGACCGGCCTCGGGGCGCTGGTGGTGGTCGCCGCGGTCTTCCTGCTCGCGACCGGCCTGCCCCGGGGCGTGCGCTGGGCCTCCGGCGTCGTCGACCGCTGGTACTACGGCTCGCGCGCCCAGCCGTACCAGGTGCTGCGCAGCCTCGCCGGGAGGGTCAGCCAGACCGTCGACCCGCAGGAGGTGCCGGCCGTGCTGTGCCGCACCGTCAGTGAGGAACTGCTGCTCCCCGGCGTGGAGTTGACCGTCTCCACGCGGAGCGGCGAACGGTCGCTGGCGGCCGTCGGGGAGCTCACCGGCGGCGGCGAGGGCTTCCCGCTGGTGCACCGCGGGGAGCGGATCGGACGGCTCGCCGTCGCCCCGCGCCCGGGGCAGCGGGCGCTCGACGACAGCGACCGCGACATCCTGCGCTCGCTCGCCGACCAGGCCGCGCCCGCCGTCGCCTCGCTCCAGCTGATGGCGGACCTGCGGGCCAGCCGCGAGCGGATCGTCGCCGCCCGCGAGGAGGAGCGGCGCCAGCTGCGCCGGGACATCCACGACGGCCTCGGCCCGCTGCTGGCCGGGCTGCGGCTGCGCCTCCAGGCCGCCGCCGCGGTGGACGACCCGGCGCTCTTCTCCGGCGTGCTGGACCGGGTCGCGGACGACCTCGCCACGGCGGTCCGGGAGGTCCGGCGGATCACCGACCGGCTCGGGCCCACGGCGCTGGGCGACTACGGCCTGTCCACTGCGCTCGGCCGGCTCGCCGAGACCTTCAGCGGCCCGGACCTCGCCGTCGCCACCCGGCTGGAGCCCGACCCGCTGCCGGCGCTGCCCGCCGCCGTCGAGGTCGCGGTCTACCGGATCACCGCGGAGGCGCTCAACAACGTGGTGCGCCACGCCCGGGCGAGCAGCGCCACGGTGTCCGTGCGGGTGGACGCCGGGCACCTGGAACTCGAGGTCGAGGACGACGGGCGGGGCCCGGACCACGGGATCCCGGTGCACCCGGGGGTGGGGCTGCAGTCGATGTCGGAGCGGGCCGCGGAGATCGGCGGCAGCTGCACCGTGGACGCCCTGCGGCGCGGCACCCGGGTGCACGCGGTGCTCCCGCGCAGGCCCGCGAGCGGCTGAGGGGCTGGTCCTTCCCGGCCGGGGGCCAACGAAGAGGCCCCCGGCGCGACGGGTGACGGCCGGGGGCGGGATCGGTGCTTCCGAGGAAGGGGAGGACGAGGGGGTCAATGGCAGTTGGGGGGAGTGCAGCCGTGGGGGTGGCTGCCGGGGGACGAGCTGCTGCCGGGGCCGGGACGGTGGCTCCGTCCCGTCTCCGAGGCGCTCTCGCCGCCCCGGACCGGGCACTTGCACGCCCGGAGGGCGGCGGCGATGCTCACCGCGGCGAAGACCGCGGCGACGCCGGCGGCCATCAGCGCGGTGTTGGCCGTTCTGTCGGTCATGGGGTCCTCCACGGGGTTCCGCAGGCGGTCCGCTTCAACCCGCACCCCCATGCCACCGCCCGTCCCGCCCCAGCCGCATGAGGCCACGGTCCTGTCCCGGTCCCGACGTGCGGGAACTCCATCGGATCGAACGCATGATCGAAATTCTGATATGCGGCGTCGGCGGGAACGGGTTCGTTCACTAACATCGACAGTGGCCCCCCGCGATGTCCGTGATATACGAAATGCTTCACCGTGCGCGCGGCCGACCAGGGATGTCCCGGAGATCCGCGGGCGAATGCGGGGAGCGACGGGGATCGAGGAAAGGCGATTGAAGAAGGTGCGCAACCATGACCGCTGAGACGGATACCGGACACGGACCGGTGACGGGCGCCCCGCTGCGGCGGCGCGGCGAGGCGCTGGAGAGCGCCATCTACGAGGCGGTCCTCCAACAGCTCACCACCGACGGCTACGCCCGGCTCACCATGGAGGGGGTGGCCGCCGCCGCCCAGACCGGCAAGGCCGCGCTCTACCGCCGCTGGTCCTCCAAGGAGGAGCTGGTCATGGACGCGCTGCGGGCCAGCCTGCCGCCCTCCGGCCCGGCCCCCGACACCGGCAGCCTGCGCGGGGACCTGCTGGAGGTGGTCACCCGGCTGCGGGCGGCGATGGTCAGCGAGCTGGGCGCCGCGGTGCGGGCCATCATGAGCGAGCTCGACCACCAGCGGGCGCACGCCTTCGTGGAGATCGTGCTGGAGCGGGTGGTCGAGCCGACGACGGCGCTGCTCGCCGAGGTGCTGGACCGCGGCACCACGCGCGGCGAGGTCCGCGCCGGGGCGGTCACCCCGCTGGTCACCGACCTGGTGCCGGCGCTGATGCTGTACCGGATCAAGATGTGCGGCGGGGAGGCGACGCAGCTCGATCCGGCGGAGATCGTGGACGAGCTGCTGCTGCCGATCGTCCGCCCCTGACGGGGGCGCTCCCGGGTACGCCGGGAAATCCGCGGGCCGCCGGCGGAATCCCACGGGTGTGTTCCTGTGTTCCGGACGGAATTCCCGTGGGATTCGGCGGTGGCGGTGGCGGTGGCGGTGGCGGTGGCGGTCCGTGCCGGGCCCGGGCTCGGGCGCCCGGGCCCGCCGCGGCTCAGGCCCCGCTGTGGCGGAGCATGGACTCGCGCTCGACGACCTTGACCCGCTCGCGCTGCTCGGCCTCGCCGAGCGCGCGCTCGTGGGCGTCCAGCAGCTTCCAGCCGTCCCAGGTGGTGAAGCGGACGCCCTGCGCGCGCAGGTGCTCCTCGACGGCCGCCGGCTCCGGTTCGACGGCGCCGGGCAGGCGGTCGGCCGCGTGGTCGTCCAGCAGGCAGGCGACGGTCTCGTTGGCGTCGCCCTTGGTGTGGCCGATCAGGCCGACCGGGCCGCGCTTGATCCAGCCGGTGACGTACGTGGCGGTGCGGTGCGAGCCGTCGCCGTCCAGGACCCGTCCGGCCTGGTGCGGGACGGTGCCCGAGGCCGGGTCGAAGGGCAGCTTGGGCAGCTCGTCGGAGTAGTAGCCGACCGCGCGGTAGACCGACTGGACGTCCCAGTCGGTGAAGGCGCCGGTGCCGCGCACGTTGCCGGTGCCGTCCAGTTCGGTGCGCTCGGTGCGCAGGCCGACCACCTTGCCGTCCTCGCCGAGCACCTCGACCGGGGACTCGAAGAAGTGCAGGTACACCCGGTGCGGGCGGTCGCCGACGTCGCGGATCGCCCAGTTCTCCAGCGTCGAGGCGACCAGGTCGACGTGCTTGACCGCGCGGCGCTCGGCGATCGAGCCGTCGTCGTACTCGATGTCCTCGGGGGCGACGATCACCTCGATGGTGGGGG
The DNA here is from genome assembly GCF_042789775.1 of Kitasatospora sp. NPDC056800. NCBI lineage: Bacteria > Bacillati > Actinomycetota > Actinomycetes > Kitasatosporales > Streptomycetaceae > Kitasatospora > Kitasatospora sp. NPDC056800. Next base: position 7,892 of record NZ_JBHUAL010000121.1, read on the forward strand.
AGTGGTCCAGCTCGCGCAGTTCCATCGGGCTGAACTTGGCCTGGGCGGGGCCGCGGCGGCCGAAGACGTGCACCTCGACGGCCCGGTTGCGCCGCAGGCCCTCGTAGACGTTCGGCGGGATCTCGGTGGGCAGCAGCTCGTCGGCGGTCTTGGCGAGGACCCGGGCGACGTCCAGGGCGACGTTGCCGACGCCGAGCACGGCGACCTTCTCGGCCTCCAGCGGCCAGGTCCGGGGCACGTCCGGGTGGCCGTCGTACCAGGAGACGAAGTCGGCCGCGCCGTAGGAGCCGTCGAGGTGGATGCCGGGTATGTCCAGGGCGCGGTCGGCCATCGCGCCGGTGGAGAAGACCACGGCGTCGTAGAAGCGGTGCAGGTCGTCCAGGGCGAGGTCGTTCGGGTAGTCGACGTTGCCGAACAGCCGGACCTGGGGCTTGTCGAGCACCTGGTGCAGGGCGGTGACGATGCCCTTGATGCGCGGGTGGTCGGGGGCGACCCCGTAGCGGATCAGACCGAACGGGGCGGGCATCCGCTCGAACAGGTCGATGGAGACACCGGGGTCCTGGGCGGCGTCGGACTTCAGCAGGGCATCCGCGGCGTAGATGCCGGCGGGGCCGGCTCCGACGATCGCGACTCGGATCGGGCGGGGCATGACGAGTGGTCCTCCGGTCGGGCGCGATGCAAACGTGGTCTGAACCTTTGTAGCAAACCCTACGGATGACCTGGGAAGTAGGTGGTGATGATCTATGGGGTCATAGGGCTGGCCTATGGCCTCGGCGCGGGTCCGGCCGGGGCTCCGACGGCGTCCCGGCGGTGTCCCGGCGGCTTCGGATGGGGCTCTACCGGCGGCCCGTGCGGGCCGGTAGCGTCGCCGGGTGACCACCACCACCGCCTCCGCGGCGGGCTCCGGCCGCGCCCGGCCGCCGCTGGTGACGTGGGCGCTGCTGGTGCGCCTCGTCTCCCTCTTCGGCTGCACCACCGGGTTCAACCTGCTGCTCTCCGCCGTCCCGTTGTACGCCCAGGAGTCCGGCGGCGGCGAGCACGCGGCGGGTCTGGCCACCGGCGCGCTGATGTTCGCCACCGTGGTCGGCGAGCTGGCCACCCCGTCGCTGACCGCGAGGTTCGGCCACCGCTGGGCGCTGGCGGCCGGGCTGGTGCTGCTGGGCGCGCCCACCCTGGTGCTCGCCTGGACCGGCGGCATGGCGGCGGTGGTCGCGGTCTGTCTGCTGCGCGGGCTCGGCTTCGCCGTCGCGCTGGTCGCGGGCGGGGCGCTGACCGCCGCGCTGATCCCGGCCGAACGGCGCGGCGAGGGGCTCGCCCTGGTCGGGCTGGTCTCCGGGCTGACCGCCCTGGCCGGTCAGCCGCTCGGTGTCTGGCTGGCCCAGCACGTCGGCTGGGGCTGGGTGTTCGCGATCGGCGCGGCGGCGCCGCTGGCCGCCGTCGTCTCCGTCCCGGCGCTGCCGGACCGCACCCGGGCCGACGGGCCGACGGTGGGCCTGCGGGAGGGGCTGCGCAGCGGCGCGCTGCTGCGCCCGGCCGTGGTGTTCGGCGCGACGGCGCTGGCGGCCGGGATCCTGGTCACCTTCCTGCCGCTGGCCGTGCCGTCCGCCGCCGCCGTCGCGGCGGCGCTGCTGGTCCAGCCCGCGGCCGCGACGGCGACCCGCTGGCTGGCCGGGCGGTACGGGGACCGCCGGGGCGCGTCCGGGCTGGTGCTGCCCGCCCTGCTGGTCTGCGCCGGCGGGGTGCTGCTGCTGGCCTCGACGGGCAGCCCGGTCGCCGTGGTGGCCGGGGCCACGGTGTTCGGCGCGGGCTTCGGCGTCGCGCAGAACGCGACGCTGACGCTGATGTACGCCCGGGTGCCGCCCGCCGGGTACGGCACCGTGACGGCCCTGTGGAACGTCGCCTTCGACGGGGGCATGGGCGTCGGCGCCGTCGCCTTCGGCGCGGTCGCGGGCGCGACGGGCTACCCGTGGGCGTTCGTGCTCACCGCGGCGGTGATGCTCGCCGCGCTCGCCCCGGCCTGGCGCGACCGGAGGACCAAGGGGTAGCCGGTCCCGGACCTCACTCCCGCGGGGCCGGACGGGCCGGTGTGTTCAGACCGCTTCCCAGGGGATCACGGCCCAGGCGGCGGCGAGGGCTTCGGCCAGGGCGCCCCCGTCGGCGGGGAAGGAGGTGCCGTCGATGGCGGCCAGCGGCTGGCAGGGGCAGATCGAGTTGGTCGCCGCGGCGGCGCCCAGGCCCGGCAGGTCGTCGACGGTCAGGGGCCGGACCTCCCAGGGCAGCCCGAGCCGGGTCAGACCGTGCCGCAGCAGCTGCATCGTGATGCCGGGCAGTACGTCCGCCTCCGGCCAGACGACCTGCCGGCCGTCCCAGAAGGCGACGTTCCAGATCGAGCCCTCGCTCAGGCGCCCGTCCCGCCCGACGAACAGGACGTCGTCGAAGCCCGCGGCCCGGGCCTGGAGGGGCTGGTAGCTCAGGCCCATCGTCGCGAGGTGCTTGACGTGGGGAAGTTCGCGTTCGTACGTCACCGTGCGGACGCGCGGCGCGGGTTGGGGCGCGTCGGGGACGGGGTCGGAGACGGCCACCATGACGTCGGGCGACAGCGGGTCGTCGAGCCGCGCGGCGACGGTGACCCGGACCGACGCGTCACGGTCCGCGCCGAGCGCCCGTCCGATCAGCCCCCGGATCGTTCCGCCGTCGCACGCGATCCCCTCGCCGAACAGCGCGCGCGACGCCGTCTCCAGCCGCTCCAGGTGCAGGTCCAGGCCGCGGACCGCCCCGTCGCGCACCTGCATCGACGTGAAGTGCCCGAAGTTCCGCGTCGCCACCCGGTACACGCTCTCCGCGTCCGCCCGGCGGCCGTTGATCTCTATGGTCAGCACCCGCGCCATGCTTCCACAGCGGGGCCCGTCCGGCCCCGGGTTTCCGCTCCGGGGGCACCGGCGGCCCGGGGGCGCGGACCGACACGCACGGGGCCGGGCCGTTGCTCGACTTGCCGGGGGCCGGGCGCTTGGATGGATCCGCCCTGGTCAACGCCCGGACGCGGCCAGACGGCCCCCGGCCAGCCGAGGAGTCACCACCGTGAACGACACCCCCGACCCCGCCGCCGTCGCCCGTCGGATCGCCGAACGGCGCGAGCAGCTGGGCCTCAGCGAGGAGGCCCTGGCCAACCGGGCCGCGATGGCCCCCCGCTACCTGCGGTGCCTGCTGGAGGCGGGGCCCGGCTTCGACCCGGCGGGCTTCGTCCGGATCGCCGCCGCCCTCGACACCACCCCGGGCGAGCTGCGGTCCGGCCGTGCCGACGCCGCGCCCGGCCAGGGCGGCCCCGGCCCGCGCCCCCGGCTGCTCGACCTCACCGAGCCGGAGTGCTGGCAGCTGGTCGGCGGCCACGGCATCGGCCGGATCGCCCTGCCGGTCGAGCCGGGGCCGGTGGTGCTGCCGGTCAACTACGTGGTGGACCAAGGCTCCTTCGCCTACCGCACCGGCGAGCACGACGCCGCCGCCCCGGTGGAGGGGGCCGCGGTCTCCTTCCAGGTCGACCACATCGACGAGTACCTCGGGCGCGGCTGGAGCGTGCTCGCCCTCGGCCCGGCGCACTACGTGGACGACCCCGCCGAGCTCGACCGGCTGGCCGGGCTGCCCGGCGCGGCCCCCTGGGCGGGCGGGGTGCGGCCGCGCTGGGTGCGGATCCGCCCGGAGGAGGTCAGCGGCCGGCGGCTGGTCACGGGGTGAGGCGGGCCGAGGACGCGGGTGCCGCGACGGGCCGTGGACGAGCGCCGGCAAGGGACGGGAACGAGTGCCGGCAAGGGGCGGGAACAAGCGTCGGTACGGCCCGTGGACGGGTGGCCCCGATGACTGGTAAGCAGGCCGGAGACGGCCGGTCCGTCCGGGCCGCCGTCCGGGACGTACCACCAGGAGAGCAGGGGCGATGCGCAGAGTTCTGATCGTCGGCGCAGGGCAGGCCGGACTCCAACTGGCCCTGGGGCTACAGGCGCACGGCTACGACGTGACCGTGCTGACCGACCGCGGCCCGGAGGAGGTGCGCGGCGGTCGGGTGATGTCCAGCCAGTGCATGTTCGACTCCGCGCTGCGCACCGAGCGGGCCCTCGGCCTGGACCTGTGGGCCGACCGGGCGCCCCGGATCGAGGGCCTCGGGGTGTCGGTCGCCGGGCCGGAGGCGGAGCGGGCGGTGGACTGGGTCGGGCGGCTGGACGCCTACGCGCAGTCCGTCGACCAGCGGCTGAAGATGTCCACCTGGCTGGAGCTGTTCGCGGAGCGCGGCGGCCGGGTGGAGCTGCGCCAGGTGACCGCGGCCGACCTGCAGAACCTGGTCGGCTCGTACGACCTGGTGCTGGTCGCCTCCGGAAAGGGCGCGCTGGCCTCGCTGTTCGAGCGCGACCACGAGCGCTCCCCGTACGAGCGGCCGCAGCGCGCGCTGGCGGCCAGCTATGTGCACGGGCTCGGTCCGCGCCCCGAGCACGACTACCCGGCGGTGCGCTGCAACCTGGTGCCGGGCGTCGGCGAGCTCTTCCTGGTGCCGGCGCTGACCGAGGCCGGCCCGTGCGACGCCATGGTCTGGGAGGCGATTCCCGGCGGCCCGGCGGACGCCTTCGACGGGATCCGCGATCCCGCCGAACACCTGCGGGTGACACTGGAGTTGATGAAGGCCTTCACGCCTTGGGAGTACGACCGCACCCGCGCCGGCGTCGAACTCACCGACGCCGGAGCGACGCTGGCCGGGCGCTTCGCCCCGGGGGTGCGCCGTCCGATCGGCGAACTGCCCGGCGGTGGCACGGTGCTGGGCGTCGCGGACGTGGTCGTCCTCAACGACCCGATCGCGGGCCAGGGCTCCAACAACGCCGCCAAGTGCGCCGCCGGCTACCTGGCGGCGATCCTCGCCCACGGCGACAGGCCCTTCGACCGGGCCTTCCAGCAGGCGGCCTTCGACGGGTTCTGGCGAACCGCCGCCCCCTCCACCACCTGGAGCAACGAACTGCTCGCCCCGCCGCCCCCGCACGTCCTCCGGATCCTCGGGGCGGGGGGTTCGCTGCCCGCCGTGGCCCACCGGTTCGCCAACGCCTTCAACGACCCGGCGGACCTGGAGGAGTGGTACTTCGACCCGGCCAGGGCGGAGGCCTACCTGGCCTCGGTTGCGGCGGAGGACTGAAAGGTCAAGTTCTTCCCAAGTTCCGTACAAGCAAACGCCCTTCGTGGTGGGTTCTTCTCGCCCCCACCCGAGGGGCGCCTCCGGCCCGGCACCACGGGCCGGGCGGGCGAAGCGGACACCAGGAGGAGAGCCAGTGGCGGTCGACGGGGGCAACATGGCCCAGGCAGTGATCGATACGGCGTACAACGAGCGCAAACGGCTGCACACCGGGCGCAGTCGGACCGTCGCCGTGGTCCTGTTCGGGTTGTTGATCGCACTCGGCTTCTTCCTGGCCCTGGTGGTCGGCAAGGCGGACCCGGACACCCCGCCGACCTGTGACGGCAAGACCATGACCCGGCACAGCGAGTGCCGGATATGGTCCAGCCGCGGCGGCGGGGGCACCTATTCGTACGACGAGATGATCGACCGTCGGGAGTCCGGGAACGGCGTGTGGCGGGTGGTCGGCTTCGGCGGCGCGGGCGTGGCCGCCGTCCTGATGGTCGTCTCGATCGCCAAGCTCAACCCGAACCGCCCGTGGGGCCAGCCGGTCGGTGCCGCCTGCCCGCGCTGCCGGGAGCTCAACCTGCGCGAGAAGCACACCGTGCACAGCGTCACCCGGGGCCGGACCACCCACCGCTACAGCGGCATCGTCACCCTCTGCACCCCGGCCTGCGGGTTCTCCGCGATCCGCCAGCGCTGACCGGCGCCCCTGGGCCCTGCGGTCCGGCGCCGCGGGGGCCGCGGTCCGGGACCGCACGGCCCCGGGAGCCCGAATAGGTCCTCCCGCTCCCACCGGCTACGCTCGACCCCCGTCGAACAAACGATGGGGTGGACCGAGTGGGCAGGTGGGAGCGGGCGCTGGACGCGGCCGGGGTGCGGGATGCCGGGCTGCGGGCCGACTACGGCCGGCAGCGGGAACAGGTCGCCCGGTACAAGCGGGAGGTCGCGCTCGCCGCCGACCTGCTGCTGCCCGCCCGGACGGTCCCGCACGTGATCGCCGCCGCCGCCTTCATGCACCGCACCGACACCCTGCTCGACAGCGGCCCGCTCGCCGAACGCCGGGCGGCCTCCGCCCGCTGGCAGCGGCTGGTCACCGACAGTCTCGCCGCGGGCCGCACCGACGACCCCGAGCTGCGCCCCCTGCTGAACAGCGTCGCCGCCCACCCCGTGCTGCGGGACCGGGTGCTGGACTTCCTCGCCGCGACCGGGGCCGACCTGGACTTCACCGGGTTCGCCACCGAGGAGGACCACCAGGCCTACATCGACGGGTACTCGCTGCCCGGCTTCATGGTGGTTGCCGCCCTGCTCGGCCCGGACGGGGACCAGCGCGACTACCGCGCCGCCTGCCGCACCTTCATCGACGGCAGCCAGCGGCTCGACTTCGTCAACGACCTCGCCGAGGACCTCGCCGAGGGCCGGCTGACCATCCCCGAGCAGACCCTCCGGGAGCACGGCGTCACCCGAGCCGACCTGGAACAGGCCCGCGACCTGCCCGCCGTACGGGCCCTGCTCGCCGCCCTGCTCGACCGGGCCGACCGCAGCCTCGCCGAGGGCCGGGCCGTGATCGACCGGGTGCCGCCCGCCCACCGCCCGATGGTCCGCTGCATCGTCGGCGTGGAGGAGCTCACCAGCGCCGCCGCCCGCGCCGACCTCGGCGCCCTGCTGCGCCGTTCGGCGGGCCCGGCGAAGCCCGCCGCGCTGCGCCTGCTGGCCCGCGAGTACCTCCGGGCCCGCCGCGTGCGCGGCTGACCGGCTCGTGTCGTCCCGGTGGGCGCGGGCGGGAGCCGGCGTCCACAAACGGAACCTCCCTTTGTCGTAGTCGATCCGGCGGGTCCGTCAGCTCCCTGTCCCGGGTCGGGTGGCCTGGCTAGCATGAGCGCGCTCAGCACGCAGGACCCAACCACCTGAATGATTGGGAGGACCCCCATGAGTGCCCTGCTGACCGACATCCGCGACGCCGGCCCGCTGGAGATCGACGAGGACGCCATCGTCTTCGAGGACGAGTTCGACGCCGACCTCGCGCCCGCCGCCTGCCTGGGCGAGCCGTGGGTGACCTACGTCCCGACCCGCTTCCCCTGTGAGTTCAACGCCTGATCCACCCGGATCCGAACGAACGGCGGACCACGGCGGACCGGGGGAGGACGGAACCATGAACGCACCGCCCGACCCCGGCTCCGCCGAGGCGCACCAGGACGCACTGCGGGAGCAACTGGGCAGCAGGGCCGAGCAGTTGGCCGCCCGCGCGCCCGGCCCGCACCGCCCGCTGCGCACCGACGGCCAGTGGTGGTACCTCCGGGACCCGCGCATGCCGGAGCTCGCCCACGGCTGGAAGCTGCACCTCTCCGCCCGCCCGGACGGCTTCGAAGCGCTGCTGGACACGGCGCTCCCGATCCTGCTCGGCCGGGTCTGCGACGTGAAGTTCGCGGTGAGCACGGCCGCGCTGTGGGAGCTCAACAGCGGCCGGCACGGCGCCGCCGCCGTGGGCAAGGCCGTCACGGTCTACCCCCGGCCCGAGGAAGTCCGCGCCCTGGGGCTGGAGTTGGCGCAGGCGCTGGCCGGCCGGGAGGGCCCCGCCGTGGTCAGCGATCGCCGGGTCCGGCCGGACGCCCCGGTGCACTACCGCTACGGCCCGTTCCGGGTCACCGACGATGAGGCCCAGGCCGGCATGGCCGGCCCGGACGGCGCGCTGTTCCCCGGCCTCGCCGAGGCCCGCTACCGCCGACCGCCCTGGGCGAGCGACCCGTTCGAGGCGCCCGGCGCCCCCGCCCGCCCGGCGACCACCCGGGTCGGCGACGGCCGCTACCGGATCACCGCCGGCATCACCCGCGCGCCGAGCGGCCACGTCTACCGCGCGGTCCACCTCGCCACCGGGCGCGAGGTGGTGGTCAAGCAGGCCCGGGCCTTCGTCGCCGAGGACGGCGCGGGCACCGACGCGCGCGGCCGGCTGCGGCACGAGCGCCGGGTGCTCGACGCGCTGGCCGGGGTCCCCGGAGTGCCCGCGCTGGTCGACTACTTCCGGCACGGCACCGACGAGTACCTGGTCAGCACCGCCCGCGGGCGGACCGACCTGCGCCGTGAGGTGCTCACCGCCGGCCCGTACGGCGCCGAGGCGGGAGACGCTGGCTGCGCGGGTTCCGCTGGCGGCGCGGGCGGGCGGGACTGGTGGACGCTGGCGCGCGCGTTGCTGCGGGTGCTGGACGCGGTGCACGCGCGCGGCGTGGTGGTCTGCGACCTCAAGCCCGCGAACGTCGTGCTCGACCGGGACGGCCGGCCCGCGCTGGTCGACTTCGGCGTGAGCGCCTTCGACGGCGACCGCCCGCCGGGCGCCACCGCCGGCTACGGCCTGCCCGGCGCCACCGGGGAGGACCCCACCGAGGACCACTACGCGCTGGGCGCCACCCTGCACCACGCCCTCACCGGCCTCGACCCGGTGGTGATCGACCCCGACCCGGCGACCAACCGCGACCGCACCCTGGCCTGCCTGCGCGCCGCCCTCCCGGAGCCCGGGCACCCGGCCGCGGAACTCGTCGAGGGCCTGCTGAGCCTCGACCCGGCGAGGCGTGCGGCCACGGCGGCCCGGCTGCGGGAGGGGACGGTGCCGACCCGGCGGGCCCGCCACGCCCGGTGGAACGCGGAGACCCGGCGGAGCGTCCTGGACGGCGCGCTCGACCACACCGTCACCACCTGCGTCCGGATGGCCCGCGAGCTGCTCGCCGCCGACCCGGGCGCCGAGCGGCCCCGGACCCTGCTCTCGCTGTACGACGGCGCCGCCGGCCTCGGCCTCGAACTCCTCCAGCACCCGGACCGCCCGGACGCCCGCTCCGCCGCCGCCGACCTGGCCGCCTGGACGGCCGCCCACCCGGCCCTCGACCACCTGGACGGCTCGCTCCACCAGGGCCGTACGGGCGTCGACCTGTTCCTCGCCGAGGCGGCCGCCGCGCTGGGCACCCAGCCCCCGGCGCCCCGCCGGTACGAGGGCACGGGCGTCGACCAGATCGCGGGGACGGCCGGGATCGGCACCGGGCACCTGCTGCTCGCCGGGCTCGGCCCGGAGACGGGAGCGCACCGGGCGGCGGCGGCCGACTGCGCCGCCGAACTGGTCGGCCGTCCGCTGGACGACCTCGGGGAGGAGCCCAACCCCGGCACCGCCGCCCTCGCGGAGGGCTTCGCGCACGGCCGCGCGGGCGTCGCCCACTTCCTGCTCGCGATGCCCGACGAGGCGTCCCGGCGCACCGCCCGGGAGATCGTGGACGGCCTCGCGGCCGACCTCCCCGGCATCATCGCCGCCGCCCGCGCACCCGGGGCGACCCGCCGCTACCTCTCCTGGTGCCGGGGGCTGGCCGGGCTCGGCACCCTGCTGGTCCAGGCCGGCCGGCAGTACGGCGACGACGCGCTGACGGCGCTGGCCGCCGACGCCGCCGACACCTGCCGGACGCTCGCCCCGAGGACCGCGCAGGTCTTCCGCTGCTGCGGCCTCGCGGGCGTCGGGGACCTCTGCGTCGACCTCGCGGTGGCCACCGGCGAGGCCCGGCACTGGGCCGCCGCCCAGGAGGTGGCGGAGCTGGTCCTCACCCGGGCGGGCGGCGCGCCGAACCGGCCACTGCTGCCCGGCCGCCGGCCGGACACGGAGGCCCGGGCCTGGGCGGTCGGCACCCCCGGCGTCACGACCTTCCTGCGCCGCCTGGCCCGGCGGGGCGGCCCGGTCCCGGGGCTGCTGCCGCTGCACTGAGCGGTCCCGGGGGCGCGAGTCCGAAGGCAGGCCCACGTCCCGTCCCCGGCCGGGCTTCCGCATGCCGTCGGACGAGCGCCGCTCGACGCGGGATCCAGGATCGGTCGAGAAGCCCCGCAGGACGTCCTGGGCCGGGTTGCGTACGAGCACGCCCCGACCACGGGTGTCGATCCTGCCGAGGGCCGTTGATCCCATCCGTGTCGTCGCACGGCCGGTCCTCCCCGGCGAGCCCCGCCGACGAGTCCGCGGACCGGAAACAGGACGGACGGACGCCGCGCGGAGCCGGCGCCGGTCGCGCCCGGGCCGGGCCGTGGTCGGGGGCCCGTGGGGGGCCGCTGGAGTGCCGCTTGAGCCGGACCGGTCTTGAGCCGACGGGGTACGGGCTCCCGGCCAAGGTGCCGGTCGGCCGTACCGCCGGGCGCCGCCGGGTGCCTAGATTCGTTCTCGGGCGGCGCGAAGCCCGGGTCCGAGCGGCCCGAGTGCGGCGCACCCACGGGGGACCCGGCACATTCCGCAGCACCCGCTCGCAGGCACACCTTCCGGTCCGACCGGCACGCCTGCCCATCCGAGGGAGTTCGCCATGTCCGACACCACCACGTCCCGTACCGCTGCCACCGAGGGCCTCGACCTTCAGGACCTCGACCTCAGCGAGCTGACCGTCACCTCGCTGCGCGACACCGTCGCGCTGCCGGAGAACGGCGCGTCCTGGGGCTCCTGCTCCTGCCAGGGCTCGTCCTCCTGCGCGCAGCCGCAGCTGCCGGACGTGCCGACCGCCTGACGTCCTAGGGTCCGGTTGTACGCCGGGCCTGCCGGCCAGGCCTTCCGGGGCCGGTGCCAGCGCATCAGGACGGAACCCGGCGCGTCCACCCGGACGCGTCGGGTTCGTCCCGCGTACCCAGGCCCGTCCCGGTCGCCGCAGCCGACCAGTCCCACGAGACGCGCCGCCAGGCCCCGTCGGAGGGAACCGCCATGCCCAACCGAACCGCCCTGCCCCGGGACGCCCGCGTGCCCTCGCCCTCGCCCGCGCCCTCGCCCGTGAACGCACCCGCACCGGCCCCGGCCGCGTACACCGCGCGCCACGCCCTGGTGCGCTCCACCGTGCTCGCCCGGCCCGCCCAGTCCGCCGACTCGGCGGGCGCCCGGGTGCTGCTGGGCGGCCTCACCGCCGCCGAGGCCGCGGCCGAAGCCCTGCGGCTGGCCCTCTGCGACGACCTGTACGCCAGCCGGGCCGGGCACGACGAGGAGTTCCACCGCCGCGTCGTGCTGCCGCTCCGCCGCGACCTGCACAACGGGCGCCCGCCGCGGGCGGCGCTGCTCGACCGGCTCGGCGACTTGCCGCGCCGCGTCCCCCGACTCGCCGAGTGGCTGGAGCTGCGACGGCTGCGGGCCCGGCTGCTGGCCGCGCTCGCCGATGCCGTCCCGCCCGCCCTGGCCGCCGAACGGGCCTCCCTCGCGGGCATCTGCCGGGAGCCGGCCTTCACCCAGGCCGTCGCCCTCACCAGCGCCGACCTGCTGCGCGCGGTGGCCCACACGGCGGGCGCGACCGGGGAGCCGCGCGGCCGGGCCCGGAAGGAGGAGGCGGCCGTCCTGCGGCACGCCCTGCGGGCCACCGCCAAGACCAGCCCGCTCTCCTGGTTCACCGCCGTCGGCTGGACCTCCGACGTGACGGCGGAGGACGCGGAGGCAGAAGAAGCGGCGGACGGCCCGCGCGCGGTCGTCCGGGAGAACCGGGCGCTGGTCGCCGCGCTCGTCCAGGCCCTGCTCGACGACCCCCGCCGCAGCCGTACGCTGCCGCACCGGATGACCAGCGCCGCCCGGGTCGCCGACGGCCGCGCCCGCTACGCCCGCGCCGAGACGCTGTTCGCGGGCGGGCGCTACCTCGTCACCCGGGAGGAGGAGGTCGAGCTCGCGGCCCGGCCCGAACTGGCCCTGCTCGCCTCGCTCGCGGCCACCCCGGACCGGCCGGACCGGCTCGCCGCCCGGCTCGCCGAGGCCCTCGGCCGCCCCGGCGACGACCCGGCCGCGCACCGGTTCGTGGGCCGGCTCCTGACGGCCCGGCTGCTGGTGCCCGCCGAGCCGGTCGACCCGCAGGACCGGCGGCCGCTCCGCAGCCTGGCCGACTGGCTGCGGCAGTGGCCGGAGGACGCCGCACTGGCCGAACGGCTCGACCAACTCGACCTGGCAACAGGCTCGTTGGTGGCGACCCCGGGCGAGCACCGCCCCGCCCTGCTGGCCTCCCTCGCCGACCACTGGCGGCGACTGCTGGCCGACGCCGGACGGCCGGTGCCGGACGAGGCCGCGCCGCTCAGCGTCCTCAGCGAGGACGTCCACACGCCGGCCGCGCCGTGCCCCCGACTGAGCGCGGCCGACCGTACGGTGCTCGCCGAACTCACCGCGCTCGCCGAGCTGTTCGACCACGGCCACCTGATGCGCCGGGCCGCCCGGGACCGCTTCGTCGCCCGCTACGGCGTCGGCGGGGTGTGCGACGCGCCCTGGGACTTCGGCGCCGACGCGGCGGACGCCTGGGCGGATACCGGCCTGCCGGACGAACTGGCCCTGCTGCGACAGGAGTTCGCCCACCTCCCGGAGCTGGACGGCGAACTCGTGCTCCCCGTCGAGCGGGTCCGCGCCCTGGCCGCCCGGCTGCCCCACTGGACCGCGGCCCGGCCGCTCAGCTACTCCTGGTTCCTCCAACGCGACCCCGGGGACGGCCTGGTGTGCGTCAACCACGTCTACGGCGGCTGGGGGCGCTTCACCAGTCGGTTCCTCGACGGCCTGCCCCCGCGGGCCGCCGCCGAGGTCGCCCGGCAGCTCCGCTCCGGGCTCGGCGCCGGCGCCCGCGCCGCCCAGGTCCGGCCGGTCGGCGGCTTCAACGCCAACCTCCACCCCCGGCTGCTCGCCGACGAGATCGGCCCCGACCGGCGGTGGACCGGCCTCGCCGAGGCCGACCTCGACCTCGTCCACGACCCGGCCGACGACCAGCTCCGGCTGCGGCTGCGCGGCACCGGCGAACTGCTCGACGTCCTCTACCTGGGCTTCCTCGCGCCGGTCATGCTGCCCCGGCGGCTCGGCCCACTGCTCGCCGACCACCCCAACGGGGTCGTCGACTTCCGCCCGCTGCTGCCGCGCACCACCCTGGCCGCGCCCGGCGGCAGCGTGCTGCGCACCCCGCGGCTGCGCCACCGGCACGTCGTCCTCGCCCGCCGCCGCTGGCAGCTACCGGCCGGGGTGCTCGACGCCCTGCGGGCCGAACTCGCCGCCGACCCGGGCCCCGACGGGGTCCCGGCCGCGACCGTCGCCCGCTGGCGGGCCCGGCTCGGCCTGCCCGAACAGCTCTTCCTCCACCCCGCACCGGCCACCGCCGACGGCGCGGGCACGCCCGCCGACGCCTTCGTCGCCCACCTGCGCGCCCCCAAGCCGCAGCCCGTCGATCTCGGCAACCCGCTGCACCTGCGCCACCTCGCCAAATGGCTCACCCGGCACCCGCGCGGCGCGGTGCTGGAAGAGGCCCTGCCGGGCATCGCGGGGCAGCGGGAGCCTACCCGAGCCGTGGAACTCGTGGTGGAGACCTACCGGCCCGGCCGGGACAGCGCGGCGGGGGCCGCTGCCCGCGACTCCGTCCGGACCGCCCGAGCCATCCGGACCGCCCGAGCAGTCCGGACCGCCCGTACCGCCATCGCCGAGGAGGCGCCCGATGAGTGACCCGGCCGACGGCCAGGGGGCCGTGACCGCCTGGGACGTGGTCCTGTACCACTACCGGCCCGACAAGGCCCGTGCGCTGCGCGAAGCCGTCCTGCCGCTGGCCCGGCAGGCGGGGGCCGAGGGGCTGGCCGCCCACGTCGAGCGGCACTGGCGGTTCGGTCCGCACCTGCGGCTGCGGCTGCGCGGTCCCGAGGCGCGGGTGTCCGGGGCGGCGCGGCGGGCCGCCGAGGCGCTGCGGGCGTGGGCGGCCGCCCACCCCTCCGTCGCCGACCGCTCGGACGAGCAACTGCTCGCCGAGGCCGCCGCCGCCGGACGGGCCGAGCTGGTCGCGCCGCCGTACGGGCCGCTGGTGCCGGACAACACCGTCGTCGCGGCGCCCGTCGACCGGTCCGCCGAGCACGCCCTGCGGTCCCTGATCGGCGCCGAATCCGCCAATCTGCGCGAGGAGTTGCTACGGACCGGCCTGCCCGCCCTGGACTCGGCCTGCCGCTTCCTCGGCGCGCACGGCGACACGCCGCAGGCGCGGGTGCAGCTGGTGGTGACGGCGCTCGCCGCGCACGCCACCGCGCACCCGGACGGGCTGGTCGGCGCGCACTACTCGGTGCTCTCGCACCTGGAGGACTTCCTGGTCCACGAGGACCCGGACGGCAGCCTGCGGGCCGGCTTCGAGCGCCGCTGGGAGCGCACCGGCCGGGCGGTCACGGCGCTGGTGGGCCGGATCACCGAAGGCGGGGCGCGCGACTGGGAGCGGGACTGGGCGCACTGGTCGGCGAACGCCTGGAGCCTCGCCGAGCGGCGGCTGGCGGCCGGAGCCGACCTCGGCGGCCGCCACGCCGCGTACCGGGAGCGCGCCGAGGCCCTCGGGGACCGGGCCACCGCCGAACGCTGGAACGCCGAACTGCGCACCCGCTACAGCGAGTTCCACCGGCTGCTGCACCGCAGCGACCCCGACGGCGCGATGTGGCGCCGACCGGACTACCTGATCAACCGGACCGGCACCAACGGCCTGTACCGGCTGCTCGCGATCTGCGACGTCCGCCCGCTGGAGCGCTACCTCGCCGCCCACCTGCTGGTGCGCAGCGTGCCCGAGCTGACCGGGCACCGCTGGCAGGCGCTCCTCGGCGCCCCGGAGGCGGCCGGGGCCGGGGCCGGGACCGGCCAGGCGGGCACGGACGGGACGCGCATGAACGGGACTCGCACCGACGGGACGTACATGGAGGGGGCGGCATGACGGCCGAACCGGAGACCCACCGGCCCCGGCTGCGCCCCGGGGTGGCGGTGACCCCGCTGCGCGAGGGGCTGCACCTGCGCGGCCGCGACACCAGCCTCACCCTGGAGGGCAGCCGGGCGCTCCCGGCGCTGTGGCAGGTGCTCGCCGCCCGGCTCGGTCCGGACGCGGAGGCCGCCGGCGCGGCGGCCGACGCCGCCGTCGAGCCGAAGGTGGCGGCCGCGCTGGCCACCGTCACCGCCCGGCTGCGCGAGCACGGCCTGCTCGTGGACCACCCGGACGGGGAGCGCCTGCCGTCCTGGCCCGGCTCGGTGGCGGACGATCCCGGCGGCGCGGCGGCGGCCCTGGCGGCCGCCCGTCCGGTGGTGGCGGCCGCCGACCCGGACGGCCCGTCGGCCCGCGCGGGGGCGCGCGCCCTCGCCCGGGGCGGGACGGCGGCCCCGGCGGTGGTCGCCGAGCCCGGACTGCCGCCCGGCCGGGTGGTGGCCGCGGCGGACGGTCCGTCGGGCCGTGCGGTGGCGGTCGCGGTGCAGTGCGGCGCGGACGGCGGCCTCGTCACCGAGCCCGCCGACCCGGCCCGCGCCCGGGCGGACGCCACGGCGCTCGCCGCCCGGCTGGGCCCCGCCGCCGCCCCCGCTCCCGGTGCCGCGCCCCCGCCCGTTTTCCTCGCGCTGCTCGCCGCCGCCGGTGCCCAGCGGCTGCTCTGCGCCGTCGCCGGCCTGCCGGACCCGGGCGAGCCGGCCGAGGACCCCCGGCTGCTCGCCGGGCGTCCCGCCGTCCTGATCGCCGAGGCCCGTCCGCCGCGCGCCGACTACCACCCGTGGGCGGCGGGCCCCGGGGCCGTCGCCGCGCCGCCCGGAGACCTTGCCGAGGCGCTGCGCCGGGTGGACGCCCTCGGCGACGCCCGGCTGGGCGTGCTGGATTCGCCGTCCCCGGGCGAGCTCCCGCAGCTGCCCGTGGCCCTGGTCTCCTGCGGTACCCCGTCCGGCCCGCTGGCGGCCGGTGCGGTGCGGACGGACCTCGCCCGGCTGGCCGCCGCCTGCCGGTCCGTCGAACTGCACCTGGCGGCGGTGGGCGGGGGAGCCGTGCCGGTGGTCGGCGTCGACCCGTCCCACGCGCTCGGCCGGGCCCTGCGCTGGGCCGTCCTCGGGCGGCCGCTCCGGGGCGACCGCCCGGTGCCGGAGTCCGCCTGGCGGGAGCACCCGCAGGCCGGGCACTGGTACGGAGCCCTGGCCCGCCGGCTCGGCCGCGCACCTGATCTGACGGTGCGTCAACTTGCCTCCGAGCAGGCGTACCTGGCGCAGGCTGAGGGGGCCAGGGCGGTCGAGGCGACCCCCGCCGACGCGGTCGCCCATGCCGCCCTGGCCGCCCTCACCCGCCTGCTGGCCCGGGACGGCGGCCTGGCCGCCGCCCACCACGCCGCCCTCTCCGGCGCCGCGGCCCCGCTCGCCGCCGCCGGGCGCACCCCGGCCGCCTGGGCGGACCCCGGCTGGGCCGACCACTGGCTCGCCGACGTCGCCGACCGGGAACCGGACCTGCACGCCGCCCTGGTCCGGCTCACCGGCCTGCGGACGACCCGCTGGCAGCCCGCCACCCCCGGGGCCCGCCCGTTCGCCGCCGCCCTGGACGGCTGCGGGTTCACCGCCCTCGTCACCGGGGAGGGCCGCCCATGAACGGGCTGCCGGTGCTCACCCCGGCCGAGGCCCTGGCCGCCACCGGCGGCACCGCCGTCGTCCACCTCGCGGAGTGGACCCTCGGTCTGGCCGAGCAGCTCAGCCGCCACGCCCTGGCACACCCCGTACGCCTGGTGCCGGTGCGCGAGGACGGCGCGCTGACGGTGGTCGGGCCGGTCCTCCACCCCGGGGCGCCCGCCTGCCTGAGCTGCACCGAGGTCCAGCGGCTCGCCACCGCCGGCGGCCGGGTGCCCTGGCAGAGCCCGGCCCTGGCGCTCGGCGGCACCGGCACCCCGGCCTTCGCCGAGGCGGTGACCGCCCTCGCCGCCGACCTGGCCGCCGAGAGCGCCGATTCCGTCGCCACCGTCCACGTGGTGCACGGCGGCCGGGCCACCTGGTCCACCCACCGGGTCCGCCCGGTCGGCGGCTGCGAGGTCTGCCATCCGTTGCCCGCCGACACCCCCGAGGCCGCCCGGCTGCCCGCCACGCCCCGCCCGCTGCCCGACCCGGCCGTCCTGCGCGGCCCCAACGACCGTACGGAAGCGGGCCAGTTGAGGTCCGAACTCTACGACGAGCGGTTCGGCCCGGTCCGCCGGCTGTTCCGCACCGAGGACTCGGCCTTCGCCCTCACCACCGCCTGGGTGACGGACGGCCGGGCGCTGGACGACGGCGGCTACGGGCGGGCGGCGGACTTCCGCGCCAGCGAACGCGTCGCGCTGTTCGAGGCGGTGGAGCGGTACGCGGGCATGCGGCCGCTCGGGCGCCGCACCGCCCTGCGGGCCTCGTACGCCGACCTGGTCGCCGAGCGCGGGCCCGGAGCCGTCCTCGACCCGGCCCGGCTCGGCCTGCCCGACGACGCCCCGCCGGGGCACCCCGCCGTGGCCACCGTCCCGTACACCCCCGAGCTGGTACTCGACTGGGTGCACGGCTGGTCGCTCACCCACCGCCGCCCGGTCGCCGTCCCGGAGCACGTCGCCTACTGGGACGTGCCCGGGCGCGACCGCCCCCGTGTGGTCTACGAGTCCTCGAACGGCTGCGGACTCGGCAACAGCCCCCAGGAGGCCGCGCTCTACGGCCTGTTCGAGGTCGCCGAGCGCGACGCCTTCCTGATGGCCTGGTACGCCCGCACCCCGCTGCCCGGCGTCGCCGTCCCCACCGAGGACCAGCGGATCGCCGAACTCGCCGACCGCGCCCGGCTGTTCGGCTACCGGCTCACCCTGCTCGACGCCACCAACGACCTCGGCATCCCCGCCGTGCTCGCCCTCTGCCGCCACCGCGGCGACCACCCCGACGCCCCGCGCACCTTCCTGGCAGCCGGAGCCCACCACGACCCCCTGGCGGCGATCCGCTCCGCCGTCGCCGAGGTGGTCACCAACGTCCAGGAGGCGCCGCACCGCGCCACCGCCCCGGGCGGGCCGCGCGACCCGCGGCGGCTGCGGCCGATGCTGGACCGCCCCGACCTGGTCGTCACCCTGGACGACCACGTCGGCCTCAACGCCCTGCCCGAGGCGCAGCCCCGCCTCGACTTCCTCTTCGCCGGCCCGCCCCCGGTGCCCTGGACCGAGCGGTGGCCCGGCGCCCCCGCACCGGTCGGCGACCTCACCGAGCTGCTGGAGCGGACCGTCGCCCGGCTGGCGGGGGAGGGCCTGGAGGTCCTGGCGGTCACCCAGGACGAACCCGGCGTCCGCGACCGGCTGGGCCTGCACTGCGCCAAGGTCGTCGTCCCCGGCACCCTGCCGATGACCTTCGGCCACGCCAACCGCCGCACCCGGGGCCTGCCCCGCCTCCTGGACGTCCCGTACCGCCTCGGCCGCACCCCGGCGCCCCTGCGGCACGACGAACTCCCGCTCCACCCGCACCCGTTCCCGTAGCCGCCCGTTCCCGTAGCCGCCCGGAAGGACCGCGATGACCACCCAAGCGCCGCCCGCCGCCCGCTGGCACAGCCTGCACCTCGCGCTGCCGCTGACCGCCCCCGAGGCCGACGCCTTCCTCACCGAGGACCTCGCCCCGCTGATGGCCGGGCTCGCCGGCACCGACTGGTTCTTCATCCGCTACGGCGAGGGCGGCCCCCACCTGCGCATCCGCCTCCGCGGCCCGGGCCCGGCGCCCGCGCACCTGACCGACCTCGCCGCCGAGCTCACCCGCCGCGCCGCCCGCCGCACCCCGCCCGAGGGCCCCTTCGCGGGCGGACACGGCGAGGTCACGGAGGTCCCGTACCAGCCCGAGACCGAGCGCTACGGCGGCGCGGCCCTGCTGCCGATCGCCGAGGAGGTGTTCACCCACTCCACCCGCACCGCCCTCGCCGCCCTGGACGCCCTCCGCGAGGCCCCCGGGGACCGGCTGCCGCTCGCCCTCGACCTCGCCCACACCACCGCCCACGCCCTCGGCCTCGACGAACTCGCCGCCTCCCGCTGGCTGCGCCGCCACGCCGCCTCCTGGCGCTGGGTCACCGAGTTCCAGCCGCTGCCCGGGGCCGCCGTGCACGTCCGGGTCAACACCGTGTTCGCCCGGCAGCGCACCGCGCTGGCCCACCGCGCCCGGGCCCTGCGCACGGCGCTGGACGCCGGCACGGCCGCACCCTGGCTCGCCGACTGGGCGGCGCGGGTCGCCGAGGCCGCCGCCCGGATGCGGGCCGCCTTCCCCGCCTCCGCTGACGCCTCCGCCTCCGCCGACGCCGAGGAGCGCCTCTCCTGGGTCTGGGCCTCCCAGCTGCACATGCTGTTCAACCGGTTAGGCGTCGGCCCCGACGAGGAGCGGGCGGTCTGCCGCCTCGCCGCCCGCACCCTGCTGGAGACCGGGCAGCCGTTCACTTTCTTCCCCGCCGACCACCACGCCCCGGACCACCAGTACCTGGAACGCAGCAAGTTCCAGATCGGCCGCCCCGAGGACACCGCCCTGCGCGACCTGCCGCACCGCCCGGCCCCGTGCCCCCGCCCCGGCGACCTCCCGCTGCCCGCCGACCCGCTGCCGCCCGTCACCCTCGCCGAGGCCCTGCGCACCCGCCACTCCACCCGCGGCCCGCTGACCGGCCCGCTCACCGCCGGCACCCTCGGCGGACTGCTCTGGTCCGCCTACGCCGCCAACCCCGACACCGGCCACCGCCCGTACCCGAGCGCGGGCGCCCTGCACACCGTACGGCTGCGCCTGCTCGCCCTCGCCGTGGACGGCCTGCCCGCCGGCACCTACCAGTGCCTCCCCGAACACCGCAGCCTGCGCCCGATCGGCCCGGCCCCCGCCCTCGACGACCTCAAGGCCCTCTCCTCCTACCTCTCCCGCCCGGCCGACGACCCGGACGCCATCGGCATCGACCAGGCCCCCGCCGTCCTCGCCGTCCACCTCGACCTCGCCCACCTCCGCCGCCGCTACGGCCTGCGCGCCCTGCGCCTCGGCCTCCTCGAAGCCGGCCACCTGACCCAGAACCTCCTGCTGACCTCCGCCGCCTTCGGCCTCGGCACCACCCCCCTCGGCGGCCTCCAGGACGACCTGGCCCACGAACTCCTCGCCCTCGACGACCTCGGCGAACCCGTCCAGTACCTCCTCCCCCTGGGCCGCCCGGGGACCGCCCGGTGATCATGCCGTGAGTACCCTTGCCCGATGACCGATCACGGCATCGCCCACCCCGACTTCCGCCTCCACGTCGTGCCCGCCGTCGTGGCGCTGGCCAGCCCGACCTGGCAGCGCGAAGTGTGGCTCGACCGCGCCCGGTTCGAGAACCTCGCCTACACGGTGCACGTGCTCTTCGACGACTTCTGCGACGCGGACGATCCGCAGCGCTCGCTCGGCTACAGCCTGCGCACCGAGCAGGAGGTCGAACTGATGGCACACCTCGGTACCGCCTACGGGACGGTCCAGGACACCGTCGGCGCCGGAGCCCCCGACGAGGCCTACCTGGACTCGCCGCACTGGGCCGCCGTCGTCGCCGCGGCAGCCCGACTCGCCCAGGTGATGGTGCACAACGACCTCATGGCCCTGCGGAACCTGCACGAAGCCGGCCACCCCTGGCCCCCCGTCACCGCCCAACACGGGCCCGAGGGCCAAGCGGAGGGTTCCTGACGTCATGGGACGGAACGTCTAGGGTGTACGACCGCCGAAGAAGACCTGGACCTCCCGGATCAGCCCGTCCCGGACCGTGATCGCCTCGACGTTGCGGTAGCGGCCCCCCGTGGTCAGCTCGTACTCGTAGTAGGCGAAGACGAGTTCCTCGTCGGCGGGCGTCACCCGCAGCAGCCGCTGCTCCGTGAACCGGTCGGCGGTGGGGAAGCAGCGCTCGAAGAACGCGGCCTTGTCGATGCGGTCGTCCTGGGGGCTGGTGAAGGTGAAGTCCTCGGCGTACAGCGGCAGGGCCGCCTCCCGGTCCTGCGACCGGTAGCAGCGGAACGCCGCCTCGACGACGCTCGCGGGGGTGCCGTTCATGCGATCCATACCTTTCTTCGTGGGATCGTTCTGGTCATTCGTAAGATCAGGGCACCCAGGGATGCCGGGTGTGGCTGTCATGTCATTGCCGCGTCCGTG
>NZ_JBHUAL010000122.1:0-28551 GCF_042789775.1 Kitasatospora sp. NPDC056800
CCGTACCGACGGTCCCGGCCGCCGCTGTCGTCGGTGGCCTTCTGCCGGCTCCTGCTTCTCTCCGCTCCGCCCCCCGGTCCCGCTCCGGGCCGCTTTTGAGCCGCCGACCGGCCGGATCCGGCGGACCGGCCGAAGGCACCCGACGCGTGGCCGCCCGCTGGGTAGAGTCGCGCCATGGTGACTGAGAACGCGGGGAGCCCCGCGGGCGGGCGGCTGGCCGGCCGCTCCTGTGCGGTGACGGGCGCGGCCAGCGGTATCGGACGGGCCGTCGCCGAACGCTTCGTCCGGGAGGGCGCGTCGGTGGTCGCCTTCGACGTGGACGAGGCCGGGCTGGGCCGGCTGGCCGAGCGGTTCCCGGACGCCGTCAGCACGGTGGTCGGCGACGTGGCCCGGGACGAGGACGCGCGCCGGCTGGTGGCCGCCGCCGTCGAGCGGCACGGGCGGTTGGACGTGCTGGTGGCCAACGCCGGGATCATCCCGCTGATGGAGATCACCGAGGCCACCGCCGAGGACTGGGACCACGTGATGGCGGTGGACGGCCGCGGCATGTTCCTCACCTGCAAGTACGCGATCGAGGCGATGACCGCGCAGGACCGGCCCGGCGGCTCGATCGTCTGCCTCTCCTCCATCTCCGGCGAGGCCGGCCAGCGCGGCCAGGCGGTGTACGGGCCCGCCAAGTTCGTCGCCTCCGGCCTGACCAAGCACCTCGCCGTCGAATGGGCCGACCGCGGCATCCGGGTCAACGCCGTCGCCCCCGGCACCATCACCACCGAGCGGGTCGCCCGGCTGTACGACGAGCCCGGCGGCACCGAGTACCTCGGGGCGATCGAGAAGCTGCACCCGATGGGGCGGCTCGGCGACCCGGCCGAGGTCGCGGCGGCCGTCCTCTTCCTCGCCTCCGACGACGCTTCCTTCGTCACCGGGGTCGTGCTGCCGGTGGACGGCGGGTACCTGGCGCAGTAGCGGGCCCGGTCGGCGGGGTGTCCGGCTGCCCGGTTGTCCGGTGACCTGGCTGCCCGGCTGCCCGGCTGCCCGGCTATCCGGCGAGCAGGTCGACCAGGGCGGACACCCCGTCCGACCCGTGCCCGGCCCCGACCGCCCGCCGGGTGACGGCGAGCGCCGCGTCCAGGACGGAGGTGTCCAGGCCGCGCGCCCGGGCGGTGTGCGCGACGTGCGCCAGCCCGGCCTCGGCGGAGGCGAGGCTGCTGTGGTCGCCCGGATGCCGGCGGTCGTCCGCGCGCTGCGCGAAGCGGTCGATCAGCGGCGGCAGCAGGCGCGGCAACCCCTGGGCGTACGGCGCGAGTTCGGCGCCGCTGATGCCCTCGGCGCGGGCCAGCGCGAGGGCGTGCAGGAAGCCGTGCACGGTGGTCCAGAACAGGTCGAGCAGGGCCGCGTCGAAGGCCGCCGCCCGGCCCGGGTCCGCGCCGACGTGGCGTACGGTGCCCAGCGCCCGCAGCGTCGCCTCGTGGGCGGCGAAGATCTCGGCGTCGCCGCTCAGCAGGACGGTGCCCTCCGGGCGGCCGATGGTCGGGGTGGGGGTGAGGACCGCGGCGTTCAGGAGGCGGTAGCCCCGGGCCTCGGCGTCGGCGGCGTTCGCCCGCGCGTCGCCCGGCGCGGTCGAGGTGGCGTTGACGACGGTCCGGCCGCGCAGTGCCGCCCCGGCGGCCTCCAGTACGGCCCGGGTGGCCGACTGGTCGCGGACGCAGAGCAGGACGAGCGGGGCGCCGGCCTCGGCGGGGCCCGTGGCTCCTTCGGTGGAGCCCGTCACCGCCTCGGCGGGGCTCGCGGCCGACCGCGCGCCGAGGGCGAGCGGTTCGGCGTCCCGGCCCGGCGTGCGGTTCCACACGGTGACCGGATGGCCGGCGGCCAGCAGCGCCCCGGCCAGCGCCCGGCCCATCGG
Organism: Kitasatospora sp. NPDC056800; assembly: GCF_042789775.1. NCBI lineage: Bacteria > Bacillati > Actinomycetota > Actinomycetes > Kitasatosporales > Streptomycetaceae > Kitasatospora > Kitasatospora sp. NPDC056800. The sequence goes on from NZ_JBHUAL010000122.1 coordinate 1,901, forward strand.
ACCCAGGCCCAGCACGGCAACGGCGGTGCGGGCAGGGGAGGTTGAGGAAGATCGTTCGTTCGGCATGGCGGTTACGCTAGACCTTCACGCCGACGGCAGAGTCAAGGCGGAGGGGCACGGCGGAACGTCACGGGGGCTTCGGTGGAGAGCCCCGGTGGCGACCCGCGGTGGACGGTCCGTCGAGGAGGTGTCCGCGATGCGGATCGGAGAGCTCGCCCGGCGCACCGGGGCCACCCCGCGCGCGCTGCGCTACTACGAGGAGCAGGGGCTGCTCACGCCCGAGCGCCGCCCCAGCGGCTACCGCGATTACGGAGAGCCGGACGTCGACACCGTCCGCGGGATCCGCACCCTGCTCGCGGCCGGCCTCAACAGCGCCGTGATCGCCGAGATCCTCCACGGCCTGCCGGGCCCGGGGCAGCGCCCTCCCGGCCAGACCTGCCCCGAACTGCTCGACGGTCTGGCCCGGGAACGCGCCCGGATCACCCGGCAGATGGACGAACTCGCCGAAGCGCGCGGCCTGTTGGACGCCATCATGGGCGCGGAGGCGCCGAGCGAGGCGATCCGGTCCGGCCGGCTCCGGGCGGCGGACCGCCGGTCGGCCGGGGAGCGTGAGCAGGCCGGGGGCCGTCGCCCGCGGCAGGACGGGGAGCGTGAGCAGGCCGGTGGCCGTCGCCTGCGGCAGGACGGGGAGCGTGAGCAGGCCGGGGGCCGTCGCCCGCGGCAGGCCGAGGAGCGCCGCCCGGAGCCGACCGGGGGGCGCCGCCCGCAGCCGGTGGCGCGGAAACTCGATGGTGCGCGCTCGCGGACCGTGCTGGAGTGAGTGGATGGATCATGACGACATGCTTGCCCTGTTCGACGACCGGATCCGGCGCAACACGCCGCCCGATCCCGGCTGCCGCGTCGAGCGCGACGGTGCGGTGGTCCGGCAGGTGGGCTCGGAGCACAGCTGGAACGGCGTGGTCTGGTCCGGGCTGGACGAGGCCGGGGCGGACGCGGCGATCGCCGCGCAGGTGCGCCACTTCGCCGGACTGGGGCTGGAGTTCGAGTGGAAGGCCTACTCCCACGACCGCCCCGCCGACCTCGGCGCCCGCCTGCTGGCGGCCGGTTTCACCCCGGAGCCGGACGAGGCGCTGATGCTCGCCCGGATCGCGGACCTGCCCGCCGAGGCCGCCCTGCCCGAGAGTGTCCGGCTGCTCCCGGTGACCGACCCGGCCGGGGTGGACCTGCTGATGGACGCCCACACACAGGCCTTCGGCGCCGAGAACCCCCGTCTGCGCGAGCGGCTGCTCGACCACCTGCGGCACGGCGTCGGGACGGTCAGCATGGTCGTCGCGATGGCCGGCGACCGCCCGGTCAGCGGCGCCAGGATGGAACTGATCCCGGGGACCGGGTTCGCCGGACTCTGGGGCGGCGGCACCGCACCCGACTGGCGCGGCCGGGGCATCTACCGCGCCCTCATCGCCCACCGCGCCCGCCTCGCGGCCGAGCTCGGCTACGAGTACCTCCAGGTCGACGCGAGCGACCAGAGCCGGCCGATCCTGCAGCGCCTCGGCTTCGCCTGGGTGAGCACGACGACCCCGTACGTCCGCCGGCCGTAGGGCCTGCCGGGGGCCCGCGGGTACGGGTACGGGTGGGGAGATTCCTTCCCACCGTGTGGACGCGGCCGGTGTGCCCCTGCCGATCGGCAGGGGGACGTGGGGGTGCCGCTGCTCAGGATGTGCCGTTCGGTACATGTGCGGGAGGGGTGGCCGGGGTCATCGTTGGGGCACCACGAGCGGGGCCGTCCGGGCCCCGGGAAGGAGCCCCGGCATGTTCGACCTCCGCCACCCGCGCGCCCTCGCCGCGACGGTTGCCGTGCCCGCCCTCCTCGGCCTGGGCTTCGGCCTCGGCCTCGGGCTCGTACGCGCCCGGAGGCGATCAGGCCGGGAGCCGTGCCCGAGGCACCGCGGCCGGCCCGACGAGGGTCGTGACAAGGCAATCCGACAGGGCCGCCTGCCGTCGTTCCGAGGACGCTCGTCACGGGGCGCTCGCCGGCCGCCCTCACGGCAGCCGCTCGACCACGACCATGGCCGCGTCGTCGTTCAGTCGGCCGCCGACGTGGGCGAGCAGGTCGCGGCGCAGGTGGTGGAGCAGGGCGGCGGGGTGTTCGGCACGCCAGGCGGTGACGCGTTCGGTGAGCGGGTAGAAGCGCCGCTGGGCGTCGCGGGCCTCGATCACGCCGTCGGTGTAGATCAGCAGCCGGTCGCCGGGCCGGAACGGGAAGGTCTCCGTCTCGTACCGCGTCGGCGCGAGCTCGCCGAGGCCCAGCGGCGGGGAGGGTTGGCGGGCGGCGAGGGCGGTGATGCCGTCGGGGTGCAGCAGCAGCGGGGGAGGGTGGCCGCAGTCGATCAGGCGCACCGGGGAGCCGTCGTCGGGGATGTCGAGCAGCACGGCGGTGATGAAGGACTCGCCGGAGTCGCCGCTCTCCTCCGGGGGTTCCTCGGGCGGGGGGAAGGGCAGTGCGGAGAGCGCCTGCCGCTCGCGCCGCTCCCACCGGTCCCGCCGGGACTGTTCGGCGAGCTGGGCGAGGTCCCAGCTGACGCTGCCGTCCAGGTAGGCGGCCAGGTCGGGCAGTTCGGCGTGCAGGTGGGCGGCGGCGCGGAAGGCGCCGAGCAGCAGGGCGGCGTCGCCGAGCGAGGAGAGGCCCTTGCCGCGCACGTCGCCGACCAGCAGCCGGGTGCCGGTGGCGGTGCGGGCGGCCGCGTACAGGTCGCCGCCGACCTGCGCCTCGGCCTCGGCGGCCAGGTAGACGGAGGCCAGGTGCAGCGGTCCGATCCGTTCCGGCAGCGGGCGCAGCAGCACCCGCTGGGCGGCCTCGGACACCGAGCGCACCCGGGCCAGTTCCCGCTCGTGCCGTTCGCGCAGCACCCGCAGGCCGACGATCAGTGCCGAGACGATCAGCTGCGCGCTGAGCTGGGTCTCGATGTTCGCGCTGGTCAGGCCGTCCCGGACGGCGCCGATGACGGTCAGCGCGGCGAACGCGAGCGCGGCGACCCCGGCGGTGGCCCGGGGGCCGGCGAACGAGGCGGTGAGGGCGGGGGCGACGATCAGCAGCGGGCCGAGGTGGACGTCCGGCGGGGAGACGATGTCGACGACGGTGATCAGCACGATCAGCGCGAGCGTGAGCGCCGTCAGCACCCGGCGGTCGGGCCGCCAGGCGCGGCGGGGGTCGGGGGGATGCGGCGCGGGCGGCGGGTGCGGCGCATCGGGACGCTGCCGGAGGGGCACTCCTCCTCTGTACACCGTGGGGGTGCCGGGGCGCACCCGGAGCGGCCGGTCTCACTCCCCGGCAGCGTTCGGTTCCTGCTCCCCGCCGGCGCTCGGCTCACGCCTCCCGGCAGGGCTCCGCCCGCTCCCCTGCGGCGCCCGGTCAGCCCTCCTGGCCGTAGCGGGCCAGGTAGTCGGCGAAGCGGGCGACGTCCTCGTCGGACCAGTCGGTGAAGCGCGCGGTGAAGGAGAGCCGACGCTGCTCGTTGGCGTCCCGCAGCAGGGTGAGCCCCGCCTCGGTGGCGCGCAGGATCTGGCCGCGCTGGTCGTCCGGGTCGGTCTCGCGGGCCAGCAGGCCGAGCTTCTCCAGGGCGGTGACCTGGCGGCTGACGGTGGACTTGTCGAGCATGAAGTACGCGGCCACGTCGGCGGCCCGGCAGCCGCCGCGCTCGGTGATCAGGTCGAGGATGCTGTAGGTGACCAGCGAGAGGTCGGGGTGCAGCTGGGAGGCCTTGTGCCGGGCGCGGCGGGCGAAGGCGGTCAGCTCGCGCTGGATGGTCTCGATGGACGACTGGCGGCCGGGCACGGCGTTCCTATCTCCTCGATATTTGTTGCACTATACAACAGATGTGCCCGGGATCGCGCCCCGCTCCGGCGCCCGCCGTTCCGGTGCGGCCTGCCAGGCGCGGGCGGCGGCGATCCGGCTGGTCGCACTCGGGTGAGTGGCGAACAGTAGCTCAAGCACCCTCGGCGGGTCGACATCGGAGACGTTCGCCACGGCCAGTCTGCGCTGCATCGCCACGAACTGCTCGACGTCCCCGGTCAGTTCGAGCGCGTGCCGGTCTGCCCTGGCCTCGATCCGACGGCTCACCGCACACTGCGCCGGCCCCGACAGCGCGCCCAGCAGCGCCGCCAGTGCCGCCAGCAGCGGCAGTGCCCGGGGGTCCGCCGCGCCCGTCGCCCCGGCGGCGTCCAGCAGCGGCCGCCAGGTGGCGAGCAGGCCGAGGACGGCCACCGCGACGGCCGCACCGACCGCGCCCAGCGCGGTACCCACAGGCACGTCCCGGTGCTTGACGTGGCCCAGCTCGTGCGCGACCACCAGTTCCACCTCGCGCGGCTCGGCGGTGGTCAGCAGGGTGTCGTACGCGACGATCCGGCGGGTCGCCCCGAACCCGGAGACGTACGCGTTGAGCGCGGTGGTGCGGCGGGAGGCGTCCGCGACCAGGACGTCCCGCACCCGGACGCCGTCCCGCTCGGCCAGTGCCAGCAGCGCGGTGCGCAGCTCCCCCGGGGGCATCGGGGAGAAGCGGTTGAACACCGGCTCGATCAGCAGCGGATGGAGGAAGGAGAGCGCCACCGTCAGCAGCGCCGCCGCGCCCGCCCCCGGCAGCCACCAGCGCTGCGGCGACCAGGCGGTCAGCGCGAACAGCCCGAGCGCGAGCGGGAGGACGAGGACGAGGGTGAGCGCGAGGCCGCGTACGGCGTCCAGCGCCCACCCGGCCCAGCCCTGGGTCACCAGCCCGTACCGGGCCCGGACGGTCCGCGCCCCGGCGCCGAACGGCAGCTGCAGCGCCTGGCCGAGCAGCACCAGGGCTGCCGCTCCGGCCAGCACCCCGGCCGTCCGTGAGCCGCCGAACCAGGCGCCGACGGCGGTCACCACGGCGGCGCCGGCCGGGGTGAGGCCGAGCAGCAGGGTGAGCGCCAGGCCCGCCAGCCGCCCGCCCAGCGCCCACGGCAGCTGGGCGCGGCGCAGTGCCCGGCCCCGGGCGCGCTCGTCGGGGGTGAAGTCCGGGGCGGCCTCCGGGGTGGGGGCCTCGGAGGCTGGCGTGGTGTCCATGGCGGGGAGCGGCTCTTCCGGTCGGGGCGGGGCGGGGATGATCGGGTCGGGGAGGGACGGGGGTACGGCGGTTCAGCGGTTCAGCGGTGATTCAGCATGGCGTACCCGGCCGCTCGCCGCTCACGCCACGGCCCGGTTCCCACCCGCGGCCGGGTTGTTCACTCCTCCGTGGTCCCGGTGGCGCCGTGGACGCCGGCGCGCAGCAGCTGGTGGCCGAGGTCCACCAGGGCGCGGCCGACCGCGAACTCGTCGCCGACCGCCGGGGCCGGGGCGTCGCGCGGGTTGCGGCGGGAGCGGGTGTCGCTGTGCAGCACGTTGCCGTCGGCGTCCAGCACGGCGTGCACCCGGGTGGTGTCCTCGTCCTCGACCACGTGCAGGCTGAGCTGCCAGTCCTTGGTGCGCACGGCCCCGGGCGCCGGCTGTTCGACCCCGAGGGCGGTGGCCGCGGGGGAGGCCGTCCCGTCGGCGCGGACGATCACCACCGGGCAGACCCCGTGCACCGCGCACCGGGTGGACACCGAGCCGAGCAGGGTCCGGGCGAAGGTGCCCCGGCCGCGACTGCCCAGCACCAGCAGGTCGGCCCCCTCGGCGGCCTCCAGCAGCACCTCGGCGGCGTGGCCCAGCACCAGGCTCTCCCGGACGTCCACCGGGCGGTCCGGGCCGAGGACCTCGTTGATCTCGGCGCTCAGCGTCCGGCGGGCGATCCGTTCGAAGCCGTCGTCCACCATCGGCGCGAACCACCCGTACAGCGAGGGGTACTCCCAGGCCGCCACCGCGTGCACCGTCGCCCCGGTGAGCACGGCCTGGCCGACCGCCCAGCGCAGGGCCGCCTTCGACGGCGGGGAGCCGTCGATCCCGACCACGATCCGGCGCTCCCGGGCGGGGGAGGCGCGGCCGCCGCCCGCGGGGGAGACGTCACCCGCGGAGGAGAGCTGATTGCTGCCCATCACGTCACACCTCCGGGCCTTCGGTGCGGGACTCGCCCCCCTACGCGCGCTCCCCTACGCGCGCTCCCCTGCACGGGCTCCCCTGCACGGGCTCCCCTGCACGGGCTCCCCTGCACGGGTTCCCCCCGCACGCGCTTCCCCCGTACTCGTCCCCTCCACACCACGCTGCGCGCCCCGCCCGCCTCCGCGCCAGGGACATGGTGGCCCGGTCGGGTGGGCGGTTGGGACGGGTCGGCCAGGCGGGCCGGGCGCGCCGTCCGGGGAGCGGCCGTCGGCGCCCGGCGGGGCCGCCGCGTCGTGCCCTTTTGTGGCCGGAATGTTGCGGGCTCGGGTCCGAGCGGTGGTGATTCGGTGGCGTACGCTGATCGTTCTCGCATCATCCTCGGGGGGATCCACTCATGCGCCGTGCCGCGGCCGCCGTCGCGCTGTTCGCCGGACTGACCGCCGTCACCGCCTGCGGGCCGGACGACCCCGCCCCGGCCCCGGCCTCCGCCGCCCCCGTCCCGCCGGGCGAGTCCTCGGCGCCGGGCGGCTCGCCCTCCGGCACGGCCCCGGGCAAGAGCGCCCCGCCCCGGCCCGACGGCACCATCACCGTCGCCTTCGCCGGGGACGTCCACTTCGAGGGCCGCACCGAGGTCCGGCTGGCGGTCAAGCCGCCCGAGCCGGCGCTCGGCCCGATCTCCCGCACCCTCGCCGACGCCGACCTGTCGGTCCTCAACCTGGAGACCGCGATCACCGGGCGCGGCGCCCCGGAGCCGAAGACGTACACCTTCCGCACCTCGCCCAAGGCGCTGTCGGTGCTCAAGGACTCGGGCGTCGACGTCGTCTCGATGGCCAACAACCACGCCGTGGACTTCGGCGCCGACGGCCTCACCGACACCCTCGCCGCCAAGGACTCCTCGCCGATCCCGGTGGTCGGCGTCGGGCGCAACGCAAAGGAGGCGTACGCCCCGTACGTCACCACCGTGCGCGGGGTGAAGGTCGCGGTGGTCGCCGCCAGCCAGGTCGAGGACCTCACCAACCAGAAGTGGCGGGCCGGCGCGAGCAAGCCGGGCATCGCCTCGGCGCTGGACGTCCCGGCGCTGGTCAAGGCGGTGGAGACGGCGAAGCAGCAGGCCCCGGTGGTGCTCGTCTACCTGCACTGGGGCGACGAGGGCAAGGCCTGCCCGACCGGTCCGCAGACCACCATCGCCAAGAAGCTCGCCACCGCCGGAGCCACCGCCGTGGTCGGCACCCACGCGCACACCATGGTCGGCTCGGGCATGCTCGGCGACACCTACATCGGGTACGGCTTCGGCAACTTCCTCTGGTACGGCACCTCGAACTACGCCAACTCCAACGAGACCGGCGTCACCACCCTCACCCTCACCGCCGACGGCAAGGTGACCGGCGAGGCCTTCACCCCGGCCACCATCGACGACAAGGGCATCCCGGAGCCGGTCACCGGCGCCACCGCCGAGGCCGCCCTCAAGCGCCGCGACGGCCTGCGCGGCTGCACCGGCCTCTCCCCGGCGCCCGCCGCCCCGGGCGCCCCCGGCACCCCCGCGACGGCCCCCACTACCCCGACGGCCCCCGCCTCCACGGCTCCCGGGAAGTCCTCGACGGCTCCCGCGAAGGCTCCGACGACCCCGGCCGCACCGCGCTAGGGTCCGGTCGACCGGCGCCCGGGATACGCCCTGCGGGCCTTGCCGGAGGACGGGCCCTGCCGGACCAGGGCGCGGCGTCGCGGTGCGGCGGCACGGGGACAGCACGAGACGGCGGCGCGACCACCCGGGCCGCGCCGCCGCCTACCGCCCGTCGGGGGTGCTACTGCTCGGCCCGCGCCCGTGCCCGGACGGCGCGGCGCAGGGTGTCCAGCTGGTCCACCAGTCCGCGCCGGGTCGCCGCGGTGAGCTCCGGGTCGGCCAGGCAGGCCTCGGCCGCCCGTACCGTCCGTTCGGTGGCGGCGAAGGCGGGGAAGCCCGTGGTGGCGAGCACCCGGGCCAGTGCGGGGCCGCGGCGGGCGGCGGCCGACCCCAGCTCCTCGAAGTAGCGGGCGGTCAGCCCATCCAGCAGCTCGGCCTGCTCGGGCTGCCACAGGCCCCTGGCGGTGGCGGCGGCCAGGTAGTTGGAGAGCTCGCCGTGGAACAGCGCCTGCCAGGCGGCCTCCTTGGCCCCCGGGTCGGGCAGCGCGGCGCGGCAGCGGGCGGCGCCCTTCTCGCTGGTGTCGCTGGGGTCGGCGGCGAGTTCGGCGGCGATCTCCGGCTCGCCCGCCGCGCCGAGCACGCACAGCCGAAGCAGCAGCTGCCAGCGCAGGTCCGGGTCGAGCACCGGCCCGCCGGGCACGGTGCCGGCCGCCAGCCAGTCGCGCAGTTCGGCGGCCTGCGCCTCGCCGGCGGCGGTGCCGATCACGCCGCGCGCGGCCACCAGGCGCAGCCCGGTGTGGTCCGTTTCGTCCTCGGTGCGGCGCAGCAGGGTGCGGCAGACCTCGTTCAGGACGGCCAGTGCCCCCGGCCGTGCGGTCGGCGGCACGGCGCAGTCCACCACGAAGTCGCGGGCGAAGGAGAGCACCGCGTCGACCAGGTGCACCGAGGTCTCGCCGGGCAGGTGGGCGGCGACCAGCTCCAGGTACTCGCCGGGCGCCAGCTCCCCGTCGCGCACCTGGTCCCGGGCGGCGCTCCAGAGCACGGCCCGGGCCAGCTCCTCGGGCACGGCGCCGAGTGAGGAGCGCACGGTCCGCCAGGAGCCGGGGTCGAGACGGATCTTGACGAAGCTGAGGTCGGTGTCGTTGAGCAGGGTCAGCTCGGCGTCGGTCTTCACCGCCGCGGTGCTGTCGGCCGCCAGGTCCAGCGGCACGCGGTCGGCCAGCTCCAGGGCGCCCTCGGCGGTGCGCCGGTAGTGGCCCACGGTCAGCTGGTGCGGGCGCGGCCCGCCGTCGGCCGAGGTGTGCTCGATCCGGCCGTCGGCCAGCCGCAGGGTGTCCACGCCGGTGGTGCGCAGCCAGCGGTCGGCCCAGCCGTGGACGTCGCGGCCGCTGGTCGCGGCCAGGGCACGGAGCAGGTCGTCGAGGGTGGCGTTGCCGAAGGCGTGCTCGTCGAAGTAGTCGTTGACGCCGGCCAGGAAGGCCTCCTCGCCGAGCCAGGCGACCAGCTGGCGCAGCGCGGCGGCGCCCTTGGCGTAGGAGATGCCGTCGAAGTTCTGCAGCGCCTGGGCGGTGTCGTCCACCGTGCCGGGTGCCACCGGGTGGGTGGAGGGGCGCTGGTCGGCGTCGTAGCCCCAGGTCTTGCGGTTGGCGGCGAAGCCGGTCCAGGCGCTGGTGAAGCGGGTGGAGGAGGCGGTGACGCTGTAGGCCATGTACTCGGCGAAGGACTCGTTCAGCCACAGGTCGTCCCACCACTTCATGGTGACCAGGTCGCCGAACCACATGTGCGCCATCTCGTGCACCACCACCAGGGCGCGCTCCTCGCGCCTGGTGTCGTCCACGGCGGAGCGGAACACGAACTCGTCGCGCAGCGTGACGCAGCCCGGGTTCTCCATCGCGCCGGCGTTGAACTCCGGCACGAAGCACTGGTCGTAGCTGTCGAAGGGGTAGCGGTGCCGGAAGACCCGGTGGTAGTGGTCGAAGCCCTGCCGGGTGACCTCCAGCAGCTCGGGGGCGTCGGCGTCCAGGTGGGCGGCGAGCGAGCGGCGGCAGTGCAGGCCGAGCGGGATCCCGTCGTGCTCGGCGCGCACCGAGTGCAGCGGGCCGGCCACCACGGAGACCAGGTAGCTGCTGATCGCCGGGGTGGGCGCGAACTCCCAGCGCCCGGGCGTGACCTGGCGGCCCACGCCGTTGCCGACCACGGTCCACTGCCGCGGCGCGGTGACGGACACCGTGTACCGCGCCTTGAGGTCGGGCTGGTCGAAGGACGCGAACACCCGCGGGCCGTCGTCGAGGAAGGACTGGGTGTAGACGTAGTCCTCGCCGTCGGCCGGGTCGGTAAAGCGGTGCATGCCCTCGCCGGTGTGCGAGTAGGCCATGTCGGCCTCGACGGTGAGCTCGTTGTCGGCCGCCAGGCCGGTCAGCGGGAAGCGCCCGGCGCGCAGCGCGGCGACGTCCAGTTCGCGGCCGTTCAGCACCACCCGGCGGAGCGCGGCCGGTTTGACGTCCACGTAGGTCCCGGCGCCCGGGGTGGTACAGCCGAAGCGGATCACCGTGGTGGAGCCGAAGACCTCCGGACCGCGGGTCAGGTCGAGGTCGAGGCGGACGGTGCGGACGTCGAGCAGGCGGTGGCGCTCGACGGCCTCGGCCCGGGTGAGTACTGAGGTATCAGACATACGGGTCATGCTGCTTCATCCACGGGTGGGCGGCACCCGTTTTTCGGCGCCGGCTTTTCGGTGCCGGCCTTTGGCATCCGCTCTTCGATGCCCGCTTCTCGATGCCGGCTCTTCGGTGCCGGAGGGAGACCGGGGCCGCCGGATCGTCCGGGGCGGACGGCCTCCGCGCGTCCGGAGCGAGTTGACGGCTAAGCAGCGGGATTCGTACAGGCGCTCGGCACAGGCGAACAGCTGTGTTAGGTTAGGCTTGCCTAATCTTGCTGGTCGGAGGGGATGTCCTGTGCAGCAACAGTCCGAATTCGCCGGTGCCGTCGCGATGGTCACCGGGGCCGGGCAGGGCATCGGCGCGGCCGTGGTGCGGGCGCTGGTGGCCGAGGGAGCCGTCGTCGCGGCGGTGGACCGCGATCCCGGCGGGATCGACGCGCTGGCGGCCGAGCTGCCGTCCGTGCGTCCCTACGCGCTGGACGTCTCGGACGCCCGGGCGGTCGACAGCACCGTGGAGTCGATCGAGAGCCGGCTCGGACCGATCGGCGTGCTGGTCAACGTCGCGGGAATCCTGCGCACCGCCCCGGTCGTCGAACTCACCGACGGGGACTGGGCGGACACCTTCGCCGTCAACACCACCGGCGTCTTCCACACCAGCCGCGCCGTCGGCCGCCGGATGGCGGACCGCGGGCGCGGAGCGGTCGTGACCGTCGGCTCCAACGCCGCCGGGGTGCCGCGCGCCGGGATGGCCGCCTACGCGGCGTCCAAGGCGGCGGCCACCATGTTCACCCGCTGCCTGGGGCTGGAACTCGCCCGGTCCGGGGTGCGGTGCAACGTGGTGTCGCCCGGCTCGACCGACACCGCGATGCAGCGCGCGCTGTGGGGCGAGGACGCCGAGGCGGCCGAACGCCGGGTGATCGAGGGCGACCTGGGCGCCTGGAGGGTCGGCATCCCGCTCGGGCGGATCGCCGCGCCCGCCGACATCGCGGAGGCCGTGGTGTTCCTGGCCTCCGACCGGGCGCGGCACATCACCATGCACGACCTGTACGTCGACGGCGGCGCGACCCTGCGCGCCTGAGCGGAACGCCGCCGGTCCTCCTCCCACCCCCCCGAAGAACCGTCCCAGACTGGAGAAACCGCCGTGACCACGGTGCACCACGCCCCCGCCGGGCCGATACCCGCCGGGCCCGACGCCCCGGCGACCGCCCTCGCCGAGGGCCAGGACCACGCCGTCATCGGCGCGGCCAGCGGACTGCTCGGCCAGTACCGGGCCGGCTCCGACGAGGCGTTCTTCGCCTCGCCGACCCGCACCCTGCTCGGCTCCGGGGTGCACGCCCGGGTGCCGCAGGACGGGCGGCCGCTGTCGGTGCGGGTCGCCGAGACGCTGGCCGAGGCGGGCCGCTCCGGCGTCGAACGGCCGCTGGTGGTCGGCGCGGTGGCGTTCGACCGGGACAGCCGGGTCGAACTCGCCGTCCCCGCCCGGGTCCGCACCGCCGGGGCGCTGCGCGACGACCCGCTGATCGCCCTGCCCGCGCCGCCGGCCGAGCAGGCCGACTGGCGGATCGACCCGGTGCCCGCGCCCGAGGCGTACGGCGCGGGCGTCGCGGCCGCCGTCGAGCGGCTGCGCGGCGGGGAGTTGAGCAAGGTGGTGCTGGCCAGGACGCTGGAGCTGAGCGCCGAACAGCCGCTCGACCTGCCCGCCATCCTGCAGCGGCTGGCCCGCCGCGACCCGGGCGGCTACACCTTCGCCGTCCCGTCCGGCGGCGGCCGCACCCTGGTCGGCGCCAGCCCCGAACTCCTGCTCTCCCGGCGGGGAACAGCCGTGCTGGCCAACCCGCTGGCCGGCTCCGTTCCGCGCAGCGAGGACCTCGGCGAGGACGTCCGGCGCGCCGCCGCGCTGCTGGAGTCGCCCAAGGACCTGCACGAGCACGCCGTCGTGGTGGACGCCATCCGCGAGGCGCTGGCGCCGTACTGCCGCACCCTGGAGGTGCCCGAACGGCCCACCCTGGTACGGACGGCCGCGATGTGGCACCTGGCCACCACGATCCGCGGCGAGCTGGCCGACCCGACGGTCTCCGCCCTCGAACTGGCCTGCGCGCTGCACCCCACCCCGGCGGTCTGCGGCACGCCGACGGACGTCGCCCGCCGGGTGATCGGCGAGGTCGAGCCCTTCGACCGCGGCCTCTACACCGGCATGGTCGGCTGGGAGGACGCGACCGGCGACGGCGAGTGGGTGGTCACCATCCGCTGCGCCGAGGCGGAGGGGCGGACGCTGCGGGTGTACGCCGGTGCCGGCGTGGTCGAGCAGTCCCGGCCGGAGGCCGAACTCGCCGAGACCAGCGCCAAGTTCCGCACCTTCCTGGACGCCGCGGGGGTGGCCCGGTGACGCCGCTGGAGACCGCCCGGGCGGGCTTCACCCCGTACCCCGCCGAGTTCGCCGAGCGCTACCGGGCCGCCGGGTACTGGCGCGGCGAGACCTTCGGGCGGATGCTGCGCGAGCGCGCCGCCGAGCACGGCGGGCGCACCGCCGTCGTCGACCCGGGCGGCCACGGCGTGGCGGCGACCGAGCGGCGCTGGACGTACGCCGAACTCGACCGCCGGGCCGACCGGATGGCCGCCGGACTGCTCGCCCGGGGCATCCGGGCCGGGGACCGGGTGGTGGTCCAACTGCCCAACGCCGCCGAGTTCTTCGAGGTCGTGTTCGCGCTGTTCCGGATCGGCGCGCTGCCGGTCTTCGCGCTGCCCGCCCACCGGTACGCCGAGATCGGGTACTTCTGCTCCTTCACCGGGGCGGCGGCGTACGTGGTGCCCGCCGTCGAGAGCGGCTTCGACTACCGCGAACTCGCCACCCGGGTAAGGGCGGAGAACCCCGCGCTGCGGCTGGTGCTGGTGGCCGGCGAGGACCCGGGGGAGCACGTCCGGCTCGCGGACGTGCCCTGCGACGGGCCGGGTCCGGAGGCCTTCGGCGGGGAGCCCGGTCCCGAGGACGTCGCCTTCCTCCAGCTCTCCGGCGGCAGCACCGGCGTGCCGAAGCTGATCCCGCGCACCCACGACGACTACATCTACTCGCTGCGCGGCTCGGTCGAGCTGTGCGGCCAGGACCCGGACAGCGTGTACCTGTGCGCGCTGCCCGCCGCCCACAACTTCCCGCTCAGCTCGCCGGGTTCGCTCGGCACGCTGTACGCCGGCGGCCGGGTGGTGCTCTGCCCGCAGCCCGCCCCCGAGACGGCCTTCCCGCTGATCGAGCGCGAGGGCGTGACCATCACCGGGCTGGTGCCGCCGCTCGCGCTGCTCTGGCTGGACGCCGCCGAGCGCGGCGCCCGCGGCTACGAGAGCCTGGAGGTGCTGCTGGTCGGCGGCGCCAAGTTCAGCGAGGAGGCGGCCCGGAGGGTGCGCCCGGTGCTGGGCTGCACGCTCCAGCAGGTGTTCGGGATGGCCGAGGGCCTGGTCAACTACACCCGGCTGGACGACCCGGAGGAGCTGGTCACCACCACCCAGGGCCGGCCGATCTCGCCCGACGACGAGGTCCGGGTCGTCGACGACCAGGACCGGGACCTGCCCGACGGCGCCACCGGACACCTGCTCACGCGCGGCCCGTACACCATCCGCGGCTACTGGAACGCGCTCGGGCACAACGCCGACTCCTTCACGGCGGACGGCTTCTACCGCACCGGGGACCTGGTCCGGCGCACCCCCACCGGCCACCTGGTGGTCGAGGGGCGGGCCAAGGACCAGATCAACCGGGGCGGGGAGAAGGTCGCCGCCGAGGAGATCGAGAACCACCTGCTCGCGCACCCCGCGGTGCACGACGCGGCGGTGGTGTCGATGCCCGACTCGTACCTGGGCGAGCGCACCTGCGCGTATGTGGTGCTGCGCGCCGAGAGCCGTGAACAGCCCCCGAAGAGCGTCGAGTTGAAGCGGTTCGTGCGACAGCGCGGGCTCGCCGAGTACAAGGTGCCGGACCGGGTCGAGTTCGTCGCCGCCTTCCCGGCCACCGGGATCGGGAAGGTCAGCAAGAAGGAGCTGCGGGCCGCGATCGCGGCCTCGCTGACCACCGGCTGACGCCTCCGTCCTTCGTCGCCACCTCGCCACATCTAGCTAAGGAACACCACCGTGGGCCTGCCCCGCATTCCCCGCTATCCCATGCCCGCCGCCGAGGAACTGCCCGCCAACCGGGTCGCCTGGACGGTCGACCCGGCGCGCGCCGTCCTGCTGGTGCACGACCTGCAGAACCACTTCCTGGACGCCTTCGACGCCGAGGCCGAACCGCTGCCCGAACTCCTCGGCAACGTCCAGGCGTTGGCGGAGGCCGCGCGCGCCGCCGGCGTGCCCGTCGTGTACTCGGCGCAGCTCGGCGGACAGAGCCCGGCCGAGCGCGGGCTGCAGCAGGACTTCTGGGGCCCGGGCATCCCGGCCGACCCGCGGGCCACCGCGATCGCCGACGCCGTCGCCCCGGCGCCGGGCGACACCGTGCTGACCAAGTGGAAGTACAGCGCCTTCGTGCGCACCGAGTTGGAGCAGCTGCTGCGCGAGCAGGGGCGGGACCAGCTGGTGATCACCGGCGTGTACGCGCACATCGGGGTGCAGGCGACCGCCTGCGACGCCTGGATGCGGGACGTGCAGGCCTTCGTGGTGGCCGACGCGGTCGCCGACTTCGGCCCGGCGGAGCACCGCGGTGCGCTGGCCTGGGTGGCCGGGCGCTGCGGGATGGTCGCTACGGCGGAGACCGTGCTCGGGGCGATGGCTCCGGCCGCTGCGGCGGCCGGCCTGGACGCCGCGGCCGGCTTGGACGCCGCAGGCGTCGACGTGCTCGAAGGGGTGGGCGGCAAGTGACGGGTACGGGCTTCACGGTGGAGCGGATCCGGGCCGAGGTCGCCGACCTGCTCGGCGAGGACCCGGCGGAGATCCCGCTGGACGAGAACCTGGTCGACTGGGGGTTGGACTCCATCCGGCTGATGACCCTCGCCGGGCGCTGGCAGGAGGAGGGCGCCGAGGTGGCGTTCGTCCAGCTCGCGGAGCGCCCGGCGATCGAGGCCTGGGCCGAGCTGCTGGGCGCGGCGTGATGGCGGCGGGGGTGGGCGAGGCGCTGCGGGACCCGGTGCGGGATCCGCTCCGGGAGCCGGTTCGGGACGGGGGTCGGGAAGCGGCCCGCGGGGCGGTGCTGCCCGAGGTGCCCGAACTGCCTCCGCTGCCGCGCCGGACGGTGCGGTACCCGGCCACCACCGCGGTGGGGCCGGTCGAGGCGCAGGCGGCGCGGACGCCGGACGCGCCGGCGCTGGTGCTCGCGGGCGGGGAGACCGTCGGCTACCGGGAGTTGAACGCCTCGGCCAACCGGCTGGCGCGCGCCCTGGCCGCCCGTGGGGCCCGCCCGGGTGCGGTGGTCGGCCTGGCGGCGTTCCGCCGTCCGGCGGAGCTGGTGACGGCGCTGCTGGCGGTGGCGAAGTCGGGTGCGGCGTACCTTCCGCTGGACCCGTCGGACACGCCCGGGCGGCGCGAGCGGCTGCTCGCGGAGAACGCTCCGGTCTGCGTGCTGGGGGAGGGGGTGCCGGGGGCGCTGGCCGGGCTGGCGACGGAGGGCGAGCTGCCCACCGACCCGCCCCGGGCGCTGACCCCGCACCATCTGCTCTGCGTCGGGTACGGCCCGGGCGGGCGCCCGAGCGCCGTCCGGCTCACCCACGCCGAGGCGGACCGCCGGGTGCGCGAGCTCCAGGCGGCCCACCCGCTCGGGCCGGGCGACCGGGTGCTGCAGCTGGGTCTGCCGCTCTGGGAGTACCTGTGGCCGCTGCGGACCGGCGCCGCCGTGGTGCTCGCCGACCCGTGGCAGGAGGGCGAGGTCGGGGCGCTGGTGCGGGAGTTGGGCGTGACGGCGGTGCGGGTGGCACCCGGGGTGCTGCTCGGCGGGTGAGCGGGATCCGGGTGCCGGGGGGCGACGGCTGACGGAAGACGGTCGACGGGTAACAGATGACAGATGACAACTTTCAGCGAACAGATTTCGTTATCTGTTCGCTGAAAGTTGTCGGCCGTCATTCGTTCGTCGCTGCCGCCGACTCCGCCGCAAGATCCGCCGCCAGGTCCGCCGCCGTCCACGCCATCGCCACCGCGCCGTCCAGCACCGCCCGCTCCGCCTCCGCGCCCAGCGCCGCCTCGGCGAACGCCGCCTCGTGCGGGGCGCAGGCGCCGCCGGTGATGTCCAGCACCGGATGGATCGACGGCACCGCGTGCGACACGTTCCCCATGTCCGTACAGGCGAAGGGCCCGCTCTCGACCGGTTCCGGCCGGCCGAGCGCCGCCGCGTTGGCCCGCCACAGCGTCAGCAGCCGGGGGTCGGACCGCATGTCCAGGTAGTCCGGCTCGGGTCGGGTCAGTTCCACCTCGCAGCCGGTGGCGAGCGCCCCGGCGCGGAAGCAGTCCTCGACCCGGGAGCGCAGTTCGGCGAGGTCCTCGGCCGCCGAGGCCCGGACCTCGTACTCGGCGCTGGCGCTGTCCGGGATCAGGTTCGGTGCCGTGCCGGCCGCCGTGGTGATGCCGTGCACCCGCCACTGCGGCGGGAGGTGCTGGCGCAGCAGCCCGATCGCGACCTGGGCGACGGTGAGCGCGTCGGCGGCGTTGCGCCCCCGGTGCGGGTCGAGGCTCGGGTGGGCGGCGCGCCCGGTGTAGCGGACGGAGAGCGTGCCGAGGGCGAAGGAGCGGAAGTCGGCGACCTCGACGGGGCAGGGGTGGACCATCATGGCCGCGTCCACCCCGTCGAACGCCCCGGCCTCCAGCAGCAGGGCCTTGCCCGCTCCGCGCTCCTCGGCCGGCGCGCCGATCACCCGTACGGTGAGCCCGAGTTCGTCCGCGTACGGGGCGAGCCCGAGCGCCGCGCCGATCCCGGCGGCGGCGATCAGGTTGTGCCCGCAGGCGTGGCCGAGTCCGGGCAGGGCGTCGTACTCGCAGACCAGTGCGACGGTGACCGGCCCGCTGCCGAGGCGTGCGTCGAAGGCGGTGGCCAGGCCGTGGGCGGGAGCGGTGACCGAGTAGCCGTGCGCGCGCAGCAGTTCGGAGCACCAGGCGGCGGCCAGGTGCTCCTCGAAGGCGGTCTCGGGGTGGGCGTGGATGCGGTGGCTGAGCGCGAGGAGTTCCGCCCGCAGGGCGAGGACGCGCTCGCGCACGGCCCGCTTGGCGGCGCTGGGTCCGGTGGGTTCGGCGGGCCCGGTTGGTTCGGTGGCTTCGGCGCCCTGCGGCAGCGGTTCGGTCTGGGGCACGGGTGGCGTCTCCGGGGTGTCAGGGGCCCGACCCTGCGGGGCCGTTGACCAGATCATATGAACTTAGATTAGGCTAACCTAAGTAAGGCGTTCCGGATCCCCCGAGGAGCTCTCCACCCCATGCCTGCCGTCGAAACCCAGATCGCCGACAGTCAGACCGTCGACAGCCAGATCGCCGACAGTCGGGCCGCCCACAGCCGGACCGTCGACGGTCAGGCCGCCGACGTCCCCCTGCTCGCCGCCCAGGCCGCCATCTGGTACGCCCAGGCCCTCGACCCCGACAGCCCGGTCTACAACACCGGCGACGCCGTCGAGATCACCGGCCCGCTCGACGACGAGCGGTTCGAACAGGCGCTGCGGCAGGCGGTGGAGGAGGCCCAGGCGCTGAGCGCCGTCGTCGTCACCGACCCGGACGGCACGCCCCGCCAGCGGCTGAGCCCCGGCCGCCACTGGCCGCTGCACCGCCTGGACCTGCGCGCCGCCGAAGACCCGGCCGCCGAGGCCGAGGCCTGGATGCGCGCCGACCTCGCCCGCCCGGCCGACCTCGCCGAGGGCCCGCTGTTCACCCACGCGCTCATCCGGCTCACCGGGGACCGCCGGCTCTGGTACCGCCGCATCCACCACCTCGCCGTCGACGCCTACGCGTTGACTCTCCTCGGTGACCGGGTCTCCGCCCTCTACACCGCCCTCGCCACCGGCACCGAACCCGCGCCGAACCCCTTCGCCGGACTCGCCGAGGCCGCCGCCGAGGAGGCCGCCTACCGCGAGAGCGCGCAGTACGGGGCCGACCGCGCCCACTGGTCGGCCCGGATGGCCGACGCCGACACCCCGGCCACCCTCCCGGGCACCCCCGAGCCCGGCGCGTCTCCCGAGCCCGGCGCGTCTCCCGAGGTCGGCGCTTCCCCCGAGCCTGGCGCGTCTCGCGAAGCCGGCGCGTCCGGCGCATCGATCCGCCTCACCGCCGAGCTGCCCGCCGGCACCCGCGACCGCCTGGAGCGCGCCGCCGAGGCCGTCCGCGCCACCTGGGCCGAGCTGCTCCTCGCCGCCGCGGCCGGCTACCTGCACCGCCTGACCGGCACCCAGGACGTCGTCCTCGGCCTGCCGCTCGCCAACCGCCGCGGCCCGGCCGCCCTGCGCACCCCCGTCGCCGCCGCCAACGTGCTCCCGCTGCGCCTCGCCGTCCGCCCCGCCGACAGCGCCGAGGCCCTGGTGCGCGCCGTGGTCCGCGAGCTGCGCGCCGTCCGCCGCCACCAGCGCTACCCGCTGGAGGAGCTGCGCCGCGACCTCGGCCGCACCGGCGACCGCCGCGCCCTGTTCGGCCCGATGGTCAACATCAAGGCCTTCGAGAGCGACCTCGACCTGGCCGGCCTGCCCGGCACCGTCCGCAACCTCGCCGCCGGCCCGGTCGACGACCTCGCCCTGAACGTCTCGCCCGGCCCGGACGGCGCGCTGCGCCTGGTCATCGACGCCGACCCGGCCCGCTACGGGGCCGCCTCCCTCGCCGCCCACCGCGACGGCCTGCTGCGCTACCTCGACGCCCTCGCCGACCTGCTGCTCACCGACCCCCGGACGCCCGTCGCCCGGATCGACCTGCTCGACCCGGACGGCCTGCGCCGCGCCACCGAGGGCCGTACCGAGCCGCCGGTCGAGCGGACCGTGCCCGAGCTGTTCGCCGCCCAGGCCGCCCGCACCCCGGAGGCCGTCGCCGTCCGCTCCGGCGCGGCCGCGCTGACCTACCGGCAGCTCGATGCCGCCGCCAACCGGCTCGCCCACCGGCTGACCGCCCTCGGCGTCAAGGACGGCGCACCGGTCGCGATCGCCCTGCCGCGCGGCACCGACACCCTGGTGGCGATGCTCGCCGTCCTCAAGGCGGGCGGCGCCTGCGTCTCCCTCGACCTCGCCCATCCCGAGCGGCGCCTCGCCGCCGTGCTGGCCGACGCCCGCCCGGTCTGCGCGATCGGCACCGCCGAGGCCCTCGCCGGGCTCGGCCTGCCCGCCGGCCTGCCCGTCGTCCGCCCGCAGGACGTGGCCGGCGAGCCCGACACCGCCCCGCCCGCGCCCCGACTCGACCAGCCCGCCTACGTGTTGCACACCTCGGGCTCCACCGGCCGCCCCAAGGGGGTGGTGGTCACCCACGCCTCGCTGGCCAACCTGCACGCCGGCCTCGGCGAGGACCACGTCGCCCCCGCCCTGCGCCGCGCCGGCCGGGACCGGCTGCGCGTCGCCCACAGCGCCTCGTTCGCCTTCGACGCCTCCTGGGACCCGGTGCTCTGGATGGTCCACGGCCACGAGCTCCACCTGCTGGACGACGCCACCTACCGCGACCCGGCCGCGCTCGCCGCCCACCTCGACCGCGAGCGCGTCGACTACCTCGACCTCACCCCCTCCTACCTCGAAGTCCTGATCGCCGAAGGCATCCTGGACGAGGGCCGGCACCGCCCGTCCGTCCTCGTGGTCGGCGGCGAGGCCACCCCGCCCGCCCTCTGGCAGCGCCTGGCCGCCGTCCCCGGCCTGCACCCGGTCGACCTCTACGGCCCGACCGAGACCACCGTCGACGCCTACGCCTGGACCCCGGGCCCGGACGGCGCCCCGCGCGGCCGGGTGGTGCGCGGCTCCCGCGCCTACGTCCTGGACGGCTCGCTGCGCCCCGCGCCCGACGGCGTCACCGGCGAGCTGTACGTGGCCGGCGCCTGCCTGGCCCGCGGCTACCTCGGCCGCCCCGACCTCACCGCCGAACGCTTCCTCGCCGACCCCTTCGGCCCGCCCGGCAGCCGGATGTACCGCACCGGCGACCTCGCCCGGCGCCGCCCCGACAACACCCTGGAGTTCCTCGGCCGGGCCGACGACCAGGTGAAGATCCGCGGCTTCCGGATCGAGCCCGGCGAGATCGCCGCCGTCCTCGCCGAACTCCCGGGCGTCGCCCAGGCCGTGGTGATCGCCCGCCCCGGCCCGCAGGGCAAGCGCCTGCTCGGCTACGCCGTCCCGGAGAGCGGCAGCGCGCCCGACCCGGACGGGCTGCGCGCCGCGCTCGCCGCCCGGCTGCCCGCGCACATGGTCCCGGCGGCCGTGCTGCTGCTGGACGAACTGCCGCGCACCGCCCACGACAAGCTCGACCACCGGGCCCTGCCCGAGCCCGCCGCGGCCACCGAGGGCACCGCGGCGGCCACGCCCCGGGAGGAACTGGTCTGCGGCCTGTTCGCCGAGGTCCTCGGCCTGCCGCAGGCACCCGGCCGGGAGGCCTCCTTCTTCGACCTCGGCGGCCACTCGCTGCTCGCCGGCCGCCTGGCCGCCCGGCTGCGCGAGACCTTCGCCGCCCCGGTCGGCTTCGCCGACGTGTTCCGGCAGCCGACCCCGGCCGGCCTCGCCGAACTGCTCGACCAGGCCGCCCTGTTCGACCCGGCGGAGCCCGAGCACCGCCCCGCCCTGGTGCCCGTGCCGCGCACCGAGCGGATGCCGCTCTCGCCCGCCCAGCGCGGGCTCTGGTTCCTGCACCGCCTCGAAGGCCCCAGCCCCACCTACAACATCCCGCTGGCGCTCACCCTCACCGGCCCGCTCGACCGGCACGCCCTCAGCCTCGCGCTCGGCGACCTCGTCGCCCGGCACGAAGTCCTGCGCACCGTCTACGGGGAGGAGCCGGACGGCACGCCGTACCAGCGCATCCTCTCCGATTTCCGGCCCGAACTTCACGGGAGCACCGGAGAGCTGGGCGATGAAGTCCGGTACGCCTTCGACCTGACCGCCGAACCGCCGCTGCGCGCGAGCCTGTTCACCGACGGCCCCGGGCGGCACACCCTGCTCCTGCTGCTCCACCACATCGCGGGCGACGGCGCCTCCACCACCCCGCTGCTGCGCGACCTGGCCGTCGCCTACGGCGCCCGGAGCGCCGGTCGGGAACCGGAACTGCCGGAACTCGCCGTCCAGTTCGCCGATCACGCGGCCTGGCAGCGGGAGCGGCTCGGCACCGCCGACGCGCCCAGCCCGCTCGCCGTCCGGCAGGTGGAGCACTGGCGCGCCGCGCTCGCCGGACTGCCCGACCAGCTGGAGCTCCCGCTCGACCGCCCCCGTCCGGCCGTCGCCGGCCACCAGGGGGCCACCGTGCCCTTCGCGCTCGGCGCCGAGGCGCACACCGCCCTGGCCGGGCTCGCCCGGGCCGCCGACAGCACCGTCTTCATGGCCGTCCAGGCCGGGCTCGC
This sequence comes from Kitasatospora sp. NPDC056800, assembly GCF_042789775.1. Taxonomy (NCBI): domain Bacteria; kingdom Bacillati; phylum Actinomycetota; class Actinomycetes; order Kitasatosporales; family Streptomycetaceae; genus Kitasatospora; species Kitasatospora sp. NPDC056800. The sequence goes on from NZ_JBHUAL010000122.1 coordinate 23,649, forward strand.
CGCCCTGCTCACCCGGCACGGCGCCGGCACCGACATCCCGGTCGGCACCCCGGTGGCCGGCCGGGAGGACGAGGAGACCGCCGCACTGGTCGGCTACTTCGTCAACTCGGTGGTGCTGCGCACCGACACCTCCGGCGACCCGACCTTCCGCGAGCTGCTGGCCCGGGTCCGCGGCACCGTGCTCGCCGCGCACGAGCACGCCGAACTGCCCTTCGACCGCCTGGTCGAGGAGCTCAACCCGGCCCGCTCGCTCGCCCGCCACCCGCTGTTCCAGGTGATGCTCGCCTGGCAGAGCCGCCCGGACGAGCGGACCGCCCTGGGCGGCGGCCTCACCGCCGACATCGCCGCGATCCCCAGCGGCACCGCCAAGTTCGACCTCACCCTGAACGCCGGGGAACTGCCCGGCGGCGGCATCGGCGGCTTCCTGGAGTACCGCACCGACCTCTTCGACGACGCCACCGTCGCCGCCCTCGGGGAGCGCCTGACCCGGCTGCTCACCGCCGCCGCGAGCGCCCCCGACACCCCGATCGGCCTGCTGCCGCTGATCAGCGAGGAGGAGCGGCAGCGCGCCCTGGTCGAGTGGAACGGCCCGTCGGTGGACACGTCTTCGGACGCCACCCTGCCCGAGCTGTTCGAGGCGGCCGCCGCCGCCCATCCGCACGCCGTGGCGGTGGGCTACCGGGACGAGCAGCTCGACTACACCGAACTCGCCGCCCGTGCGGACCGGTTGGCCCGGCTGCTGGCCGCCGAGGGCATCGGTCCCGGCACCATCGTCGCGCTCGCCCTGCCGCGCTCGCTCGAACTCGTCGTCGCCCTGCTGGCGGTGGCCAAGTCCGGCGCCGCCTACCTGCCGCTCGACCCCGACTACCCGGCCGACCGGCTCGCCTACATGCTGGCCGACGCCACCCCGGCCGCCCTGCTCACCGACCGCGCCACCGCGCCCCGGCTGCCCGCCCACGAGGTGCGGCAACTCCTGGTCGACGGGCCGGAGTCCGCCGCCTTCCCGGCCGTCCCGCTGGAGCAGCACGAGCGCACCCGCCCGCTGCGCGCCGAGGACACCGCGTACGTCATCTACACCTCCGGCTCCACCGGCCGGCCCAAGGGCGTGCCGGTCACCCACCGCAACGTGGTCCGGCTGTTCGGCGCCACCGACCACTGGTTCGGCTTCGGCGCCGAGGACGTGTGGACGCTGTTCCACTCCTACGCCTTCGACTTCTCGGTCTGGGAGCTGTGGGGCGCCCTGCTGCACGGCGGCCGACTGGTCGTCGTCCCGCACCTGGTCAGCCGCGACCCGGCGGCCTTCCTGGACCTGCTCGCCCGCGAGCGGGTCACCGTGCTCAACCAGACGCCGTCCGCCTTCTACCAGCTCAGCGCCGCCGACCGGGACCGCCCCGGCAGCGAACTCGCCCTGCGCTACGTGGTGTTCGGCGGCGAGGCGCTCGAACTCGCCCGGCTGGACGACTGGTACGACCGGCACGCCGAGGACGCGCCCACGCTGGTCAACATGTACGGCATCACCGAGACCACCGTGCACGTCTCGTACATCGCCCTGGACCGGGCGAGCGCCGCCGCCGGGAGCAGCAGCACCATCGGCGTCAACATCCCCGACCTGCGGGTCTACGTCCTCGACCAGCACCTCCAGCCCGTCCCGCCCGGTGTCACCGGCGAGATGTACGTGGCCGGGGCGGGCCTGGCCCGCGGCTACCTCGGCCGCCCCGAGCTGTCCGCCACCCGCTTCGTCGCCGACCCGTACGCCGCGCTGTTCGGCGAGCGCGGCACCCGGATGTACCGCTCCGGGGACCTCGCCCGGCGCCGCGCCGACGGCGTCCTGGAGTACTTCGGCCGCGCCGACCAGCAGGTCAAGCTGCGCGGCTTCCGGATCGAACTCGGCGAGATCGAGGCCGTGCTGGCCGCCCACCCGGCCGTCGCCGACGCCGCCGTGGTGGTGCGGGAGGACGTGCCGGGGGACAAGCGGCTGGTCGGCTACGCGGTCGCGCCGGTCGGCGCCGTGGGACCGGTCGGCACCGCCACCCCGGACGAGCTGCGCGCCCACGCCGCCGCCGAACTGCCCGCCCACATGGTCCCCTCCGCCGTCGTCCTGCTCGACCGCCTCCCGCTGACCGCCAACGGCAAGCTCGACCGCCGCGCCCTGCCCGCCCCCGAGGCCCCCGCCGCAGGCGCCGGCCGCCCGCCGCGCACCCCGCGCGAGCAGCAGCTGTGCGAACTGTTCGCCGAGGTGCTGGGCGTGGCCTCGGTCGGCGTCGAGGACGACTTCTTCGCACTCGGCGGGCACTCGCTGCTGGTCGTGCGGCTCGCCGGTCGGATCCGCGAGGTGCTCGGACTGGAGGTCGGCATCGGCGCGCTGTTCCAGGCGTCCACCGTGGCCGCCCTGGACGCCGCCCTCGCGGCGGGCGCGCCCGGCGCCGACGCCCTGGACGTGCTGCTGCCGCTGCGGCCCGTCGCCCCCGGCCGGCGGCGCCCGCTGTTCGCCGTCCACCCGGCCGGCGGCCTCAGCTGGTGCTACACCGGCCTGATCCGCAACCTGCCCAGCGAGGTGCCGATCTACGGCCTCCAGGCCCAGGGCGTCGGTGCCGCCACCGCCGAACTCCCGCTGCCGGAAACGCTGGAGGAGCTGGCCGCGCACTACGCCGGCCGGCTGCGCGAGGTCCAGCCGGAGGGCCCGTACCGGCTGCTCGGCTGGTCCACTGGCGGGATCATCGCGCACGCGGTGGCCGTCCGGCTCCAGGAGCTGGGCCAGGAGGTCGAGTTGCTCGCCATCCTGGACGCCTACCCGGCCGAGGGCTTCCGCGAGCTGCCCGTCCCCGACCAGGCCGAGGCGCTGGAGGCGCTGCTCACCATGGGCGGCTTCGGACCGGAGGACCTCGACGGCCTGCCGCTCGAACTCGGCGCCGTCACCGCGCTGTTGCGCCGCGAGGGCAGCCCGCTCGCCGGGCTGGACGAGAGCACCGTGGCCGCGCTCAACCGGATCTACCTCAACACCAACCACCTGGTGCGCGGCTACGACCACCGCCGCTTCGACGGCGACGTGCTGTTCTTCCGCGCCACCGTCGACACCATCGACGACACCCTGGTGCCCGAGCTGTGGACGCCGTACGTGTCCGGCCGGATCGCCAACACCGACGTGGCCTGTTCCCACAAGGACATGACCCTGCCCGAGCCGATCGCGCACATCGCGAGCGTGATCGCCGACCACCTCAAGCAGTTCGACAAGCAGTCCGACAAGAAGACCGACGATGGAGAAGACCACCGATGAGTGACGCCCCCGCCAACCCCTTCGACGTCGACGGCGAGTTCCTCGCGCTCGTCAACGCCGAGGGACAGCACTCCCTGTGGCCCGCCTTCGCCGCCGTCCCGGCCGGCTGGACCGTCGCCCACGGCCCCTGCGAGCGGCCGGCCGCCCTGGAGTGGATCACCGCGCACTGGACCACGCTGTGACCCCTCCGGCAACCCCTCCGGCGGTCCAGGCCCCGGCGCGCCCCCCGCTCGCGGGGCGCGCCGCGGTGGTGGTCGTCTACACGGCCGCGATGTGCATGAACGGCCTGGACTCGACCATCGTCAACCCGGCGCTGTTCAGCATCGCCGAGGACTTCGGCCGCCCGGTCTCGGCGGCGAACGCCGTGGAGACCGCCTTCCTGGTCGGCCTCGCCCTCGGACTGCCGGTGGCCGGCTGGCTCGGCGACCGGTACGGCGTCAAGCGGGTCTTCCTCGGCTCGCTCGCCGCCTTCACCCTCGCCTCCGCGCTCTGCGCGGCGGCGCCCGGCCTGGGCACGCTGTCCGCCGCCCGGGCCGTCCAGGGCGTGGCCGGCGGGCTGCTCACACCGGTCGGGATGACCCTGCTGTTCCGGGCCTTCGCCCCGCACGAGCGGGCCGGCCTGGGCCGCATCCTGATCGTCCCGACCGCGCTGATGCCCGCCCTCGGGCCGCCGCTCGGCGGCTTCCTCACCGAACACCTCTCCTGGCACTGGCTGTTCCTGGTCAACGTGCCGATCGGCGCGGCCGCCGTGCTGATCGGGCTGATCGGGCTGATCGGCCTGCGCGGCGAACAGGAGCCCCCGGCCGGCCGCTTCGACACCACCGGCTTCCTGCTCGCCACCCCCGGCCTCGGCCTGCTCACCTACGCCCTCGGCTTCGGCCCGGCGCACGGCTGGACCTCCCCGGGGGTGGCCCTCGGCGGACTGCTCGGCCTGGTCCTGCTGGGCGCCGCCGTACGGCACCAACTGCGCACCGCCGAACCCCTGGTGGACCTGCGGCTGCTCGCCGACCGCACCTTCGGCACGGCGAGCTGGCTGGCCCTGCTGACCTCGGCCGGGCTGATGGGCGCCCTGTTCGTGCTGCCGCTGCTCTACCAGGCGGCGCGCGGCGCCACCGCCCTGGACGCCGGGCTGAGCGTCTTCCCGGAAGCCATCGGCCTGATGGCCGCCTCGCAGGTGGTGGACCGCCTGCTGCCCCGCCTCGGCCCGCGCCGGCTGGCCCTGCCCGGGCTGCTGCTGGCGGCGGCCGTGCTGGCCGCGCTCGGCTTCGCGGAGAACCCGTGGGCCGTACGGGCGTTGATGTTCGCCGTCGGACTGGTGCTGGGCACCGCCGTGCTCACCGTCCAGATCGCCGGCTTCGCCGACGTCCCGCCGCCCGCGATGGGCCGCGCGATGGGCCTGTTCACCATCCTGCGCACCCTCGGCGGCGCCCTCGGCATCGCCGCCACCGCGGCCCTCATCGGCGCGTTCGGCGACGGCGCGGGCGCGGGACCGTACCGGCTCGCCCTCGGGCTCACGGCGGTCCTGGTCGCCGCCGGCGCCCTCCTGGCCGTCCGCCTCCCGGTCGACGCCCCGGGCCCGCCGCCGGAGGACTGAGCCCTCAGGTGGTGGTCGTCCGCCCGGCCGCGTCG